>NZ_JBNQFT010000005.1:0-180929 GCF_050321925.1 Rhodococcus sp. IEGM1339 | reverse complement strand
GCTCGGCAGATTGACGCCTGTCGAGTTCGAGACCATCATGACCACACCAGCCACACAGGCTGCGTGACCGAATCTGTCACCGGATCGTGCAGCAGTCCCTCTCGACCGGTTCGGCCGGGTCGCATTCGTCGTAGCCCCAGACCTCGAGCGGGGTGAACGCGTCCTCGGGTTGCGATCGGACACCGGCTTTGAGGAGGCCGGGGTCGGGGGTCGAGCACGGATCGGACGGCCATGTGCCCCAGCCGGTGTCGTAGTTGATGGGCCAGACGTCGATGCCGCCGAGGATGCGGTTCGGTGCGCCCGCGGCTTGCTCGTGAATCGCCGAGACGAGGTACAGCCCCGAGGCACTGGGGTTGACCGGCGGGGCCTCGTAGTGGACGACGGGCATGGAGGTATTGGTCGGTGTGGTCATGCCGAGACCTCCTGGTCACCGCGAAGCACCGCGATGAGCAGATCGCGGCCGACGTCGTCGAGGGCGTTGACGACCTCGGGTCCGAGAGCGTTCCGGCCGCGCCAGTAGGCGAGGCCGGCGCGGCACTGCTGGACGCGTGGGTCGGTCTGGTCGACGCCCTGCCGGACGAGGCCGGCGAGCGTCGCCGCCCAGGTAGAGGCGCTGAGTTCCTGCGGTTTCGTGTTCATGGCCGAGACGGTAGGGATCGACCGTGCAGCGGAGCAGCGGCGCTCAAACGGTCGACCCCGGCACCGAGGTGGCACCGGGGGCGTCGGCCGTGATGGGCGCGCAAGGCTGGAAACCACTCCGTGGAGCTGCCCCGAGGGGTGCTTCTGCTCCGGAGACCTCCTACACGAACCACTTCCCTCGGCTACTGCCTCGGGCACTCACACGGTATCGCGCATCACCGACAAGGCGGCTACCTGCGGATTACGTATCCGATTGGGACGTCATATGCACTGGTCAGAGCTGGTGTGGTCACACGGTGGTCACGTGAACTCGGAGCAAAAGAAGACCCCCTCCGCGCTGTGCGAAGGGGGTCCATCTGCCTTGTCGGGTGTCACTCGAGCGGCCGGCGTAGGTGGGGCCGGCAGGTGAGGCAGGGAATGGGGTTGCCGCCGTCGGTTTCGCCGAGCCATCCACCTCGGCATCGGGGGTCGTGTTCCGTCGTCGCCTGGGCCGTGTCGTCGACGAGCTCGCCTGTGCGGTCGTGGGTCACTGGGCCTCCTGTGTGCTCTGTGCGTCGTCGATGAAGCGGTGTCGGCGCTCGCCGATCCTGGGGCGGCTGTGGCGTGCTCTGACGAGGTCCCAGCGGATGGTGACGTGATGGTCACCCGCGTCCAGGCGATCTTGTGCTTGTGCGCGCTCGGTGCCGCGGAATCCGCCGGGGAGTTCGGCGTCGATCCATGCGAGGGGGTTCCGGGCCGGGTCGATCATCGGTTCGTCGAGGACAGGCGCCGGGGTCTCGTCGTAGGTGTCCGGGGTGGTGTGAGTCGGGCTCTCCCCGAAGAGCTCGCCGAAGGCGGCTTCGGCTTGCTGTGTGAGGGTTTCAGTGGGGAGGGGGGTGTCCTCGCGCGCGCTCGCGCCCGCGTTGCTTAACGCAACGACACCCCCTGATTGAAATTCCATGTTGGGATCCATTGATGTAATCCCCTGTTGGGGGGTAAGTGAGTTACCCCCTTCTAGGGGTGTCGATTTACCCCCTTCCGAAAATGAGTTACCCCCTTCGGTGTGCGGATTTACCCCCTTCACGTCCGAAGGGGGTAAATCACTTACCCCCTTCGGGAAGGCGAGGGAGTAGACATTCGCCTTGCCCTTCCAGTGCTCGTTTCCGCCTCTATCCGTGAGCACGATCCAGCCTTTCTCGACCAGGCGCCGCAGCGCCTTCTTCGCGGTCGGCATAGACACCTGAGCGTCTTCACACAGCCGAGAGAGGCCGGGGTGGGCATTGGTCAGATCGCCGCGTGCATACGTGCTCAGGTTGAGCAGGACGCGGTACTCCGCGTGCGTGAGGTCCGCACCCCGAAGCGCCTCCATCCACACAAACTTGTTCAGCGATCGACCGGACACGACTCAGACCTCACCGTCTTCGATGGGGACATCGGTGCGGCGCCACAGACGTGCGGGCCGGTCCCATCCACCATCAGCGGCACGGGCGGCGTAGCCCGCGAACTCGATGAGGCCGGCGCGCGCAAGGTTGGTGACCGCAGCGCCCGGACGGCCGCGATGGTCGACGACGTACCCGGGCAGGTGCTCGGCGAGCTGCGCGCCGGTGAACTCGGCACCGGTCGACAGGGTCGACAGCCATTGCCGCGCCAGGGTCATGAGGTCAGGGTGCGCATTCGCGAGCGCCTGGTCGACGCCCGCGGCCCCGCCGCCACGCTCAGTGCGCGGCGACGGGGCCTGCTGGGATTCGGTCAACGGGTCTCCTGCGGGTGTGCCGCGAGGTCGCGGAGGGCGGCCTGAAGTTCGTCGATAAGGGCGTGCGCCTTGTCCGGCTCTACGTGGATCGACCCGAAGGACCCGAGGTCGACGATGATCCGGTCGACCGCCTTGGACGCCCGGGCGTGAACGTCGATCTCGATGGCTACATGGAGACTCGGCATGTCAGGCCTCCTCGTCCAGGTCGACCGGCATGAAGCCGATGGGCGCATCGGAGTCCGGGTCGGGTTCGGTCAGGACCGCGACGGCGTCGAGCAAGGTGTGTGCCAGCTCAACCGCTTCCTCGACGGTGAGCGCCGTCCCCGAGCCTCGAACGAGTTCGATGTCCCCGGTGGCCGTTGCGTCGTGACGTTCGAACCACACGAACGAACCGCCCGCGCCGTGCCGTGGCTCCACAGCCAGCCGCGCGATTGCGATGGACTTGTCCGGCAGGCGGTGTCCCTGGTGTCGGGTCAGCGGAACGAGAGCAGCGTCCCCAGCGAAGACGGATCGTGCAGGTGCGAGTGACACGCGGTCACCGTCAGGGTGCGCCCACTTCGGGCGGGGGACGCCGAGGATCTCGTCGACGCCGGTACCGGCGCTGATGCACACGTCCCCGATCGGTCGGTCACATCGGTCTTCCCACGTAGCGGTGTGGTTGGCGGCGGTAGTATCCATGACGAATCTCCCTTTTCCAGTGGGTTGGTTCTCCAGAACGCCGGCGGTTGCCCCCGCCGGTGTTCGCATTTCCGATGGCCGGTGTTCGGTCACGCGGTCGCCTCGATGTCGTCCTCGATGCCGAGCACTGCGAGAAGTCCCGCGACGGGCACGACGTACTTACGTCCCAGCCGAAGCACCGGGGCCGGAAACTCCCCTCGCTTCGCGAGTTCGTAGGCGTACGGACGGCTGATCCCGATCACACTCGCGGCGGTGACCAGATCAGTGCGGACACCGAGGTCACGCACCTCCCTTTCGGTCCAGTGCTTTGCCATTACACAAATCCCTCTCGGATGCGTTCAAGACAACACAGTGATACCACGTCCGTTGACGAACAATCAATAGCGCCGTAGCTTGTGTTCCCATGGCGCAATCAGAGTCACGCAGGAATCCGAAAACGCCGCCCAGTCCATGGGCTAAGGCGATGGCAGAGGCAATCGGCGCGGCCGTCCGCCGTCGACGGAACGACCTCGGCATCAGCGCCCAGAAGCTCGCAGACGCGTGTACCGAACTCGGGTATCCGTTGCCCCGCAATTCGATTGCGAACCTTGAGAACGGCCGGCGCAGCGAGGTCAGCGTGGCCGAGCTGATCGTGATCGCCCGGGCCTTGCGGGTGCCACCGTTGCTCCTACTGTTCCCAGGCATTCCAGGAGAAAAAGTCGAAGTAGCCCCTGGGGTGGAAGCGTTCTCATACGACGCTGCCGAATGGTTCTCAGGACGAGCCCCGTTCAGCTACCTCTCCAACGGAGATGAGCCCTATCCGCTCATGCGGGTCAACCGCGGGGATTCCTGGGGCGGAGGAATGGAGTTTCTCCCCGGCGAGACCTACACCCGATCGACCGACATTTCCGCCTGGGAGGAGGGCGCGCAGAGCATCCGCCTCGCGCGCGCTGAGGCCGATCTATGGAAAGAGCTACGCCAGCACGAGCGCGACGAACAGGCGGCGCTCATGGATCGTGACGAAGTGTTGGCGGAGGCTGCACGGGCTCGCATCGCACGAACTCGGGAACGGATCGCCGAGAACCGCCGGGAGCAACGAGCCCAGGGACTTACCCCGATTCCAATGCCCCGCGAAGCGAGATACCAGGCAATCGATCCTGCAACTTGGGAAGAGTCCGACCCCGCAACCTGGGAGGAATCATGAAAGGCAGTGTCTACAAAAGATGCCGATGCCCGGTCGAGCGGGATGCCAAGGGCCGGCGGAAGGCGTGCAAGAAGGCGCACGGGTCCTGGACGTTCGTCGCCGATCTCGGCATCGATCCCGCCACCGGGAAGCGGCGCCAGGTCCGCAAGTCCGGCTTCCGCACCTCCGACGACGCACAGGAGGAACTGAGCAAGTACCTCACATCCGTCGCGAACGGGCAGGTAGCGCACGACAATCGCATCACGGTCGCCGAGTACCTGAATCAGTGGATCGCGACCAAGGCAGCGTCCGGTATCCGCCCGACCACCGTGCGGTCCTACCGACAGCACATCGACGCCTACCTCATTCCCCACCTCGGCCGCCTACGCCTCGGTGACCTCCGGGCCACACACGTCGAAAAGATGCTGAGGGACATCGCTGCCCCGCCCGTGAAGCCGAAGCCCGACGAGAAGATCCCGAAGGGAGCGAAGCGGAACCCGAAGCCCCTCAGCCCCGCCACGATCCGCCGGGTACACGCGACACTGCGATCGGCCTTGACCTCGGCGAAGCGGAAGCACCTCGTGGGACACAATGCCGCCGAGAACCTCGAGCTCCCCCGTGCGCCTCGACCGAAGGTCACGCCGTGGGAGCCCGAAGAGCTGGGCCGGTTCCTCGACTACGCCGGCACCGATCGGCTCGGCTCCCTGTTCGAGGTCATGGCGATGACGGGGCTCCGTCGCGGTGAGGCCGCGGGCCTGCGCTGGCAGGATGTCGACCTCACGCGCGGAACGATCACCGTGCGACAGCAGCTCGTCGAGATCGACGGGAGCGGGGTCGAGTGCCCCAGCTGCAAGGGCGAGCACCGCCAGTACCGGTTCGGGCGACCGAAGACAGCCAGTGGTGAGGACCGGGTCGTGGATCTCGACCAGGCCACGGTGGGAGTCCTGCTGTCCCAGAAACTCGCCCAGGACACCGAGCGGGCGGCGTGGGGCGAGGCGTACAGCGATCACGGCCTGGTCTTCGCTCGCGAGGATGGGACACCGATCCCGCCGTCGACTGTCTCGAGCGAGTTCGCGCGGCTGTGCGACGGGGCGGGCCTGCGCCATATCCGGCTGCACGACCTCCGTCACGGGCAGGCGTCGCTGATGCTCGCCGCCGGCGTCCCGATCGCGGTGGTGTCCAAGCGACTGGGGCACTCGTCCATCTCGATCACGTCGGACACCTACTCGCATCTCCTCGGAGGGGTGGGCGCTCAGGCCGCCGAGGCCGCGGCGTCGCTCGTGCCCCGAAACCCGCGTGACCACTCGGTGACCACCGAGGATGATCCGAACCTTTTCGTGCCGCTGGAATTCGGCGAAATGCCTGGTAGTGAAGGTGGGGCGGGTGGGGCTCGAACCCACGACCAGCGGATTATGAGTCCGCGGCTCTAACCGACTGAGCTACCGCCCCGTCGCGACGACATGCGTCGCACAGTGCCGCACTGCTCGCACGGCGCGATCGAATGCTACCCGGACACAGCGGGCAACACTCTACCGGGTACGAAGTAACAGAGATCACATCGGTGGATGTTCTGCCGCATAGGCACCCCCGGATACACAGAATCCTCCCACCCGTGACGGGTGGGAGGATTCTGTAGGCGCTCCCCCGGCTGGACTCGAACCAGCAACCGTTCGATTAACAGTCGAATGCTCTGCCAATTGAGCTACAGGGGATTGTCCTGCGGTGCTCCGCGGTTTCCCCCGGTGCGTGAAAAACCATAGCGTCCCACCCGCCGCAGCACCAAATCGCCTGCTTGTGGGCATGCTGCGGGGTCATCGGGCAGGATGGGGACGACGCAGTCACAGGTGGAAGGACAACACATTGATGGGTTTGCTGGTCGGGGTCGCTGCGGGATACGTACTCGGCACCCGAGCGGGTCGCGCGAGGTACGAACAGATCAGCAAGACGGCCAAGGCGGTGGCCGCGAGCCCCGTCACGAAGAAGGCGATCGAGGTGGGCCGGCAGAAGCTCGCCGACTCGCTCAGTCCTCAGCCCAAGCTCGAGCCGATGAAGCCCATCGACGAGACGACCACGATCATGATCCCGCGGGACCAGTTGAAGAAGTAGACGGTCAGCCGGCCAGGCCGTCACCGATGGCCTGGTCGAGCAGGCTCCGCCGGTACTGTTCGAGCGCCATGAGGTCGCCGAGCAGGGCGTGGAACTCCTCGGACTCGGTGGCCGGGGAAATCCGCTGCAGTTTGGACTTCAGTTCGGCCACCTGCTCGCCGACCCAGACCTCCTGCAGCCGGGCCAGCACGCCACCGATGTAGCGCGGCAGCCGGTCCTCTTCGGCGGGGACGGGTTCGACGGCGAGTTCCATCACGAGCGAGTGCGCGACGGGATCGGTCGCTGCCCTGCCGACGGCGTCGACCCACTCGGCTCCCCCGAGGCCCGCTGCAGTTCCGCCGGCGTCGGCGACGGCCTGCCGCACGGCCGCGAAAGCAGGGTCGGTGAAGGTCTCCGGCGGCAGGGAGTCGAAGACGGTCCCGGCGATACCCGGATACTGCAGCGCGGCCTTCAGCGCGTCGCGCTGCGGCCACAGCGTCGGATCATTCGGCCGAGGGCGGCGCAGGGCCGACACGGGCTCCGCCGTGGCCGTCGCGGGCCGCGCCTTGGCTTCCGGTGCACGAACTCCTCGCCGTGCCTCCTCCTGCACACGCCGACGCACGGTGGGGATGTCGTCCCATCCCGTCCAGTGCGCGAGTTGCACCGCGTAGTTGTCGCGGATCGTGCGGTCCTTGATCCGGCCCACGACGGGGACACATCGGCGCAGGGCCTCGACGCGACCTTCGACGGTGTCGAGATTGTGTTCGGCGAGAATCGATTTCACGACGAACTCGAACATCGGGGTGCGGCGGGCCACGAGGTCGCGCACCGCACCGTCGCCCGACTGCTGCCGCAACTCGCACGGGTCCATGCCCTTGGGGGCGATCGCGACGTAGGTCTTCGCGGCGGTCTTCTGATCGCCCTCGAACGCCTTCATCGCCGCCGCACGACCGGCGTCGTCGCCATCGAAGGTGTAGATGACCTCACCGCGGAAGAAGCTGTCGTCCATGAGCAGGCGACGCAGCAGCGCGAGATGTTCGTCACCGAAGGCAGTGCCGCACGCGGCGACCGCGGTCTTCACGCCGGCCAGGTGCATGGCCATGACGTCGGTGTAGCCCTCGACGATCACGGCCTGGTGCGACTTGGCGATCTCGCGCTTGGCGAGGTCGAGGCCGAACAACACCTGAGACTTCTTGTACAGCACCGTTTCCGGTGTGTTCATGTACTTGGCGGTGATCTGGTCGTCGTCGTACAGACGGCGGGCACCGAAGCCGATGACGTCGCCCGCGAGATTGCGGATGGGCCACAGCAGTCGACGGTGGAAGCGGTCGATCGGACCGCGGCGACCCTGCCGGGACAGTCCTGCGGCCTCGAGTTCCGAGAATTCGAATCCCCGGCCGAGGAGGTGCTTGGTGAGCGCGTCCCAGCCGGCGGGTGCGTAGCCGCAGCCGAACGTCTCGGCGGCTGCCTGGTCGAAGTTGCGTTCGGTCAGGTAGTCGCGGGCGGCCTGGGCGTCGGGCGCGCGCAGTTGCTCGGCGTAGAACTGTTGGGCGGCCGCGTTCGCCGCGACCAGCCGGGCACGCGTGCCCCGGTCGCGTTGGACGGACGGACCGCCGCCTTCGTAGTTCAGCGTGTAGCCGACACGCTCGGCGAGCTGCTCGACGGCTTCGACGAAGCTGACGTGTTCGATCTTCTGCAGGAACGAGTAGACGTCGCCGCCCTCACCGCAGCCGAAGCAGTGGTAGTGCCCGTGATTGGGCCGCACGTGGAAAGACGGGGACTTCTCGTCGTGGAAGGGACACAGGCCCTTGAGCGAGTCGGCGCCTCCGCGCTTGAGTGCGACGTACTCGCCGACGATGTCCTCGATGCGCACGCGGTCGCGAATGGCCGCGATGTCTCTGTCTGAAATACGGCCGGCCACGAGACGAGTCTAAGCCGCCGGGCAGACTGCCCGGCACGACGGTCCGACGCAACCCACACCCGCGAGCGCGTAAGCGCGTCCCTCCGGACAGATGCACGGCGCCGGACTCGTGCTTGTGTCCGCGAAGTGCGCAAACGTCGGTGTCAGCCCCAGCTCGCCTGCGCGGCGAGGCTGTCCCGGTCGATCCGTTCGAGGCGCGATTCGGTGCACGACGCGATCTGATCGACCACGACCCGTACCTTCGCAGCATCGTCGGGCGCGGCCTCCCAGGCGGCGACGAAGAACGGGTCGAGACCGACCGGCGCGGTGCGCAGTAGCCACTCGGCGACGCGGTGGATGCGTTCGCGTTGCGATTCCTGGCGGGTGCGGTGGGCGCGGTCGGACATGACGAACTGCAGCGCCATCGTCTTGAGCAACGCGACCTCCGAGACCACGATCGGCGGGACCACGAGGTCGGCGTCGTACCGGGTGACGCGTCGGCCTTCCGTCGCCTCCCGGGTCCCGAGGATCGCTGCGTTGGCGAAGCGGCCCACCAGCTCGCTGGTCAGCTTCTTGAGCGCGACCGAGCAGGCGAGGGTGCCGTCGAAGGTGCCGACGGCGCGGACCACCGGCATGGAGGACAACCGCTTCGCCGCCTCGGTGAGCTCGGCCGGGTCGAGACCCGAGAATTCGCGCATGCCCACCTCGATGAGTCCGGCGACATCGTCGGGATCGTCGAGCATCCGCAGGTCGATGCGACCGTCGATCACACCGTCCTCGAGGTCGTGCACCGAGTACGCGACGTCGTCGGACCAGTCCATGATCTGCGCCTCGAGGCACTTGCGGCGCTCGGGTGCGCCTTCGCGGATCCAGTGGAGGATCTCGGCGTCGTCGTCGTACGAGCCGAACTTCGCGCCCGGGCGCGGACGCGTCCAGGGGTACTTGAGCGTCGCGTCGAGCGAGGCGCGGGTGAGGTTGAGACCGGCGCTCGAGCCGTCCGGATAGAGGATCTTCGGTTCGAGGCAGGTGAGGATGCGCAGGTTCTGCGCGTTGCCTTCGAATCCGCCGCAGGACTCCGCGACCGCGTCGAGTGCCCGCTCGCCGTTGTGCCCGTAGGGCGGGTGCCCGATATCGTGGGCGAGGCCGGCCAGGTCGACGAGATCGGGGTCGGCGCCGAGCCCTTCGCCGATGCTGCGGCCGATCTGCGCGACCTCCATCGAGTGCGTCAGACGGGTGCGCGGGGTGTCGCCGTCACGGGGGCCGACGACCTGTGTCTTGTCGGCCAGGCGGCGCAGGGCCGCGCAGTGCTGCACGCGCGCACGGTCGCGTGCGAAGGCGGTCCGCTCGGACGCCGCTCCCTCGGACCCGGCGAGCGCCGAGGTCTTGCGCGGCTCTGCGACGCGCCGTTCGAGATCGTGTTCGCTGTAGCCCTGCATCACACTGCCTTCCGTCACCGAAGACCCTACGTTCCGCCTCACTGCTGCGCCGTGTACGGGAAATCGGCGGAGAAGTGGGTGATCTGGTACCAGATCAACGCGCCGGTCTCGCGGGCGATGCCGTGCAGCTGCGACTCGCGGGTGAACACCGCCGGACCCTGGCGGGTGGGAGCGGTCCAGGCGTCGAGACCGGCGTCGCGCGCCATGGTCCGGGTACGCAACGAATGCCACGGGTCGCTGACGAGCACGACCGACGACAGGCCCAGCTCCGACATCTCGCGGCTGACGGCCTCGACGCTGAGCAGTGTGTCCGAGCCCTCTTCGACGGCGACGATCGACTCGGCGGGCACCCCGCGCGAGACGAGATAGTTCTTGCCCGCCGCGGCCTCGGTGAACAGGTCGCCCTCCTGCTTGCCGCCGACGGTGACGATCCGCGGCGACACTCCCGCTTCGTAGAGCTTGAGGGCCTGCTCGAGGCGGGCCTCGAAAACCGACGACGGTGTGCCCGAATACTGCGCGGCCCCGAGCACGACGATGGCGTCGGCGGGGGTGCGGTCGTCGATCCGCGCGACCTGCCACACCCGCAGCGCCGTGCCGCCGACGACGAGGACGGCGGCGAGCAGCACCCCGATGATCAGTCGCCGGAGCCAGCGCGCGATGCGCGCGCCGACCCCGAGGTCGTCCCCGGTGTACGTCGCGGTGGTGCCGGTGCGGCGGGATGCGGTGCTCACCCCCTGATTCTGCCAGCGAACGAGAACGCGTCGACCGGACGACGCGCCGACCCCGTCCTCACCTCGCAACCACTAGATTCGATTCCATGGCACACGTATCGGCCGCACCGCTCCGGCGACCTGCAGCACCGCTCCGGCGACCTGCACGGTCCGCGCTCGCATTCGTCCCCGCCCTGCTGGCAGTGACCGCGTGGCTGCTCCTTCCCGCGGCGGCCTCCGCGGAGCCACCCTCGCGGCTCCCCCAGCCGATCACCGACACCGCGGGCGTGCTCGACGACGCCGACGTCGCACGCATCCAGGAAGCGACGAACGCCCTCTACGACGAGCACGGCCTGCAGTTGTGGGTGACCTACGTGTCGAGCTTCGACGGACGCGACTACAACAGTTGGGCGCAGGCCACCGCGCAGGCAAGCAATTTCGGTCCCGACACCGCGCTGCTGGCGGTGGCGACCGACGACCGCGAGTTCGCGCTGTGGACACCGACGGGTTCGGAGATCTCCGAGAGCGAGCGCGACCGGATCAGCTCGTCCGGCGTCGTGCCGGCCCTGCGCAACAGCGATTGGGCGGGCGCCGCCGTGGGCGCGGCCGACGGGTTGAGCAACGCCCTTACGCCGTCGGCTGCTCCGGTGACGACGCTGCTCGTCGGCGGCGGTGTCATCGCGGCCGGTGGTGCCGGGCTCTACGTCTACAACCGGCGGTCGAAGAGGAAGCGCGCCGACGCCGGTGCCGCGCAGGCCGCGCAGGTCGATCCGGCCGACACGACCGCTCTGCGCGGTCTGCCGGTCGAGGGTCTAGACCAGTATGCACAGACCCTCCTGGTGGACACCGACAACGCGGTGCGGTCCAGCGCCGAAGCGCTCGAGCTCGCCCGGGGTGAGTTCGGGGACTCCGCGGTGGCTCCTTTCGACCGCGCACACCGGCAGGCACAGGTCGCGTTGGCGAACGCCTTCGAGATCCGTCAGCGCCTCGACGACGACATCCCCGAGACGCCCGAACAGCAGCGCGACATGCTCGTGCAGCTCGTCTCCTCGTGCGGGCAGGCGAACCGCGAACTCGATGCGCAGGTCGAGGCGTTCGACAAGATGCGCAACCTGCTGCTCGATGCCCCGGCCCGTCTGGACGGCCTCACGCAGCGCGCGATCGCGCTGCAGGCCCGCATCCCCGAGGCCGAGCGGATTCTGGGGCAGCTGCACTCGGAGTTCCCGGCGGGCGCCCTGACTCCGGTGGTCGACAACGTCTCGCTGGCGCGGGAGGAGATCTCGTTCGCCGAGAACGCGATCGACCAGGGCCGCACGGCGGTGGCGCGACCGGTCGGTGAGCAGGGCGACGCCGTGCGCGCGATCCGCGAGGCCGAACGCGCACTGGGGCATGCCGCGACGCTGCTCGACGCGCTCGACCATGCGGCGGAGGACATCCGGCGCGCGATCGCGACGCTTCCCGCCGCGGTGGAGGACGCCGAACAGGGTGTCGTCGACGCGAAGCAACTCCTCGACGCGGGCGGCCAGGAACTCGTCGACGCCCTGAAGGCCGTGCAGGAAGCCCTCGACCACGCCCGGGCCGAGCAGCACACCGACCCGCTGGGCAGTTTCACGCGGGTCGTCGAGGCTGATGCGCGTCTCGACGAGTTGCGTGCCCGGACGCGGCAGGCGAAGCAGCAAGCCGAGGAGATGCGGCGCCGCCTCGAACAGGATCTGAGCGCAGCGCAAGCGCAGGTCACCGCCGCGGCCGACTTCATCGGGACGCGCCGCGGCGTCGTGGGCGCCCAGGCACGCACCCGCCTGTCGGAGGCGCAGCGGCACCTGCAGGCCGCGCAGCAGGCAGCCGAGTCCGATCCGGCGGCCGCCATCCAGTACGCGCGGTCCGCCGCGTCGCTGGCCGCGCAGGCACTGCGCAGCGCCCAGAACGACGTGCAGCGCTGGAACAACCAGCACCGTCCGCCCCGCGGTGGTTCGTCGGGCGGCAACGTCGCCGGTGCCGTGCTCGGCGGCATCCTCATCAACAGCGTGCTCAACAGCGGCCGCGGCGGTGGCTTCGGTGGCGGTTTCGGTGGGGGCGGTTTCGGGGGCGGTGGCTTCGGCGGATCGAGTGGAGGACGCTTCTAGACCGGACGCTACCCCCACTACGAACTCGTGGGACGCCTCGGAACGGTCGACGTCGCGCTGACACCGACCGACACGGACACGGTCTCATGGTTCTTCCGCAGCCCGCTCTACAAGCACTTCGGGTTGCTCACCGAATACGAGGGCACCTTCACCCACCAGGGTCGCAGCGTCACGGCCGACGGTCTGTGCTCGTTCGAGTACGGGCGATACCGAGCCCGTATCTG
The DNA here is from genome assembly GCF_050321925.1 of Rhodococcus sp. IEGM1339. NCBI lineage: Bacteria > Bacillati > Actinomycetota > Actinomycetes > Mycobacteriales > Nocardiaceae > Rhodococcus > Rhodococcus sp. IEGM1339. The sequence goes on along the minus strand of NZ_JBNQFT010000005.1, from coordinate 168,240 downwards.
ATGCGGTCCGCTCCTCTGCCGCCCGCGGCGAAGGCTCCGCTCGACCATTTCGTCTACCAGATCGTCGATCTCGACGCCGACACGCAGATCCTGTTGAGCCGCTACGCGATCGGTGACCGACCGTTCATGACGACGGCGACCCCGTGTACCCGCAGCGGTGACGAAACCCGTTGCCGGGACGTGGATTTCGAGATGGTTGAACTGAGCGACCAGTCCGAGCCGACTCCCTACGGCATCCCGATGCAGGTGCCGCGCCGGACCCGGTTCCTGGTGAAGGACACCCGCGGTCGTCCCTGGCTGGATTTCGAAGGGATCATGGACACCCCCTTCACCTACGGGCTGAGCACCGGATTGGTCACCGGTTTCGCATGGTCGGCGATCTGGCGGGGTGAGGAGATCTCCGGCCGCAGATATTTCGAGTACATCGATCTGCGCTCGACGAGGTGACCGCTACGAGCACCCGGCTACGAAGCGACAGATGCCCTCCGGTCCGTCGGGACCGGAGGGCATCTGCGTCGATCGGATCGGTCAGCAGCCGATCAGGCGCTGCGCGAGGTAGCCCTCGACCTGGTCGAGGCTCACACGCTCCTGTGCCATGGTGTCGCGCTCACGGATCGTGACGGCCTGGTCCTCGAGGGTGTCGAAGTCGACTGTGATGCAGAACGGGGTGCCGATCTCGTCCTGGCGACGGTAGCGGCGGCCGATGGCGCCGGCGTCGTCGAACTCGATGTTCCAGTTCTGGCGCAGCTTCGCGGCGAGGTCCTTGGCCTTCGGGCTCAGGTCGGCGTTGCGGCTGAGCGGCAGCACGGCGGCCTTGACAGGCGCGAGACGACGGTCGAGGCGCAGCACGGTGCGCTTGTCGACGCCACCTTTGGAGTTGGGTGCCTCGTCCTCGGTGTAGGCGTCGACGAGGAAGGCCATGAGCGAACGGGTCAGGCCGGCCGCCGGCTCGATCACGTAGGGCGTGTAGCGCTCATTGGTGGCCTGATCGAAGAAGCTCAGGTCGGTGCCGGAGTGCTTCGAGTGCGTCGACAGGTCGAAGTCGGTGCGGTTCGCGACGCCCTCGAGCTCACCCCATTCGCTGCCCTGGAAGTGGAAGCGGTACTCGATGTCGACGGTGCGCTTCGAGTAGTGCGACAGCTTCTCGAGCGGGTGCTCGTAGAGGCGCAGGTTGTCCTTGTTGATGCCCAGATCGGTGTACCAGTTCATCCGGTAGTCGATCCAGTACTGGTGCCACTGTTCGTCTTCGCCGGGCTTGACGAAGAACTCCATCTCCATCTGCTCGAACTCGCGGGTGCGGAAGATGAAGTTGCCGGGCGTGATCTCGTTGCGGAAGCTCTTGCCGATCTGGCCGATGCCGAAGGGCGGCTTCTTGCGCGAGGTGGTGAGCACGTTCGCGAAGTTCACGAAGATGCCCTGCGCCGTCTCGGGGCGCAGGTAGTGCAGGCCTTCCTCGCTCTCGATCGGGCCGAGGAAGGTCTTGAGCATCATGTTGAAGTCGCGGGGCTCGGTCCACTGGCCCTTGGTGCCGCAGTCCGGGCAGACGATCTCGGTCATCGGCACGGCGTCGGGGTCGTCGAGCTTGTTCTTCTCGGCGTAGGCCTCCTGCAGGTGGTCCTGCCGGTGACGCTTGTGACAGCTCAGGCACTCGACGAGCGGGTCGTTGAAGACACCGACGTGGCCGGAGGCGACCCAGACCTGACGCGGCAGGATCACGGACGAGTCGAGGCCGACGACGTCCTCGCGGCTGGTGACCATGTTGCGCCACCACTGCTTCTTGATGTTGTCCTTGAGCTCCACGCCGAGCGGCCCGTAATCCCACGCGGACCTGGTGCCGCCGTAGATCTCACCGCAGGGATAGACCAGGCCCCGGCGCTTGGCGAGGTTGGCGACGGTATCGATCTTGGATTTGGGTGCCACTCGGTTTCTCCATCTTCGATGCGGGTTTTCGCAGCATGCGTCGATCTGTAAGCCTATCGCTCCTCGTTCGCAGCTCGAATTCGCGCCGGTTGACATGCACAACCGTGCATATCAAAATGGAATCGATTTGCAATAAGGCCCGCCGACCGGCGGCCGCCCCTGCCCCGAGGAGCCCCGTGAGCATCGACGCCGATCCACGCGAGTGCAGCACGGGCGAGCGCGCCCGCGGCCCGATCGGCAGCGACGCCCTGCCGTCCCCGGTCGATGTCTCCCCCGGCGCCCTGATCGCGGCCGGTGAGCTGCTGCGCGCACTGTCGGCACCCGTCCGCATCTCGATCGTGCTCGAACTGCGCGAGTCGGCCCGCTGCGTGCACGAGCTCGTCGGCGCTCTCGGCGTCACCCAGCCGCTCATCAGCCAGCATCTCCGCGTGCTCAAGACCGCCGGCGTCGTGCGCGGCGAACGCTCGGGACGCGAAGTGCTCTACCACCTGGCCGACGACCATCTCGCCCGCATCGTCGTCGACGCCGTCGCTCACGCCCAGGAAGGACGATCGCAGTGACCTCCGCCCGCAAACCTCTCGTGGGGGTCCGCTCGACCCGTCAACGCAGCGCCATCGTCGACCTTCTCGACAACACCGAGGAGTTCCGGTCCGCCCAGGACCTGCACGACGAGCTGCGCAAGCGCGGCGAGGGCATCGGCCTGACGACCGTCTACCGCACCCTGCAGTCGCTCGCCGAGGTCGGCAGCGTCGACGTGCTGCGCACCGACAGCGGCGAGTCGCTGTTCCGGCGGTGTTCCTCCGGGCACCACCACCATCTCGTGTGCCGCCACTGCGGCTTCACGGTCGAGGTGGACGGCCCGGAGGTCGAACGCTGGTCGCACGAGGTGGCCGAGTCGAACGGCTTCGTCGACGTCAGCCACACCGTGGAGATCTTCGGCAACTGCCGCGAGTGCGCCCTCGCTCAGGGCTGAACCGACGGCCCGCGGCCGTCAGCCGCAATCGCAGTCATCACAGCCGCAGCCGTCGGCGAGCAGGTTCTCCTCGCCGTCCTCGGCCTCACCGTCGAAGACCGACGCTTCTCCGCCGAGACGCTGCGCCAATGCGCGTGCCTGCTCGACGACCGGCACGAGCGACGCGACGGCCCGCACGAGATGGATCGGGACGAGCGGCGACGCCGCGACCCGCAGTTCGACGGTGACTCGGTCCTTGTCGAGGACGAACTTGACTTCGGGGAACTCGACCTGCAGGTCGCCGAGGACCTCGGCGGCGCGGGTGCGGCCCGTGATGCCCTCGACCAGGTAGGTGGTGAGCAGCACGAAGCCGCCCTCGGCGTCGACCGTCGCGTAGGTGAGCACGTCGTCGATCCAGATCGGGATCTCGCCGTCCTCGTCGGGCTCGGGCGCTTCCTCGAGAATCTCGGACAGCGTCTCCACCACAGCGGCGCGCAGCATGTCGTCGTCCTCGGTGGGGATCGCGACGGCGTGCGTCCCGTCGGCGGCGACGACCTCCTCGGTGGTGGTCTCGGCGTCGATGTCGGTGGTGGTCACGAATTCTCCTTGGGATCGGGGGTGCCGGCCACGGCGCCACGCGCGTCGGCGGCACCGTCGAGCACGAGCAACAGCATGGTGGTCAGCGCCGTGTCGTCGAGCCCGGTCGCGGGGAACGAGTACCGCAGCACGACGTCGGCGTCGGTCTCGCGTTCGATGAGGTGGACCGAGCCGAACTGCAGGGCGTCGGCGGCGGCCGCGACCCGACCGCGCACGGCGTCGTCGAGCGGAAGATCCCACGCGAGCACTCCGGTGACGGAGACCACGTCGAGTCCTTCGGTGAGCGTGACGACCTGCAGCGCGAAGGGCACGGCGCCGTAGTCGAATCCGAACGAGCCGTCGCCGTCGGCGGCGGACGACGGGGTGCGGACGTCGACGAAGGGCGTCAGCGCGCCCGCGATCCGCTCGCGCAGCGAGGTCACTTCACACCACCGAACCGCCGGTCGCGGGAGGCGTATTCGACGCACGCCGCCCACAGATCGCGCCGGTCGAAATCGGGGAACATCGTGTCCTGGAAGACGAGTTCGGCGTAGGCCGACTGCCACAGCAGGAAGTTCGAGGTGCGCTGCTCGCCCGAGGGCCGCAGGAACAGGTCGACGTCGGGCATGTCGGGCTCGTCGAGATACCGCGCGATCGTCGACTCCGTGATGCGTTCGGGATCGAGTTCCCCTGCCGCGACCCGGCGGGCGATCTCCCGTGCGGCGTCGGCGATCTCGGCGCGACCGCCGTAGTTGACGCACATCGTGAGAGTCATGACGTCGTTGTCCTTCGTCAGTTCCTCGGCGATCTCGAGTTCCTTGATCACGCTGCGCCACAGGCGGGGACGGCGACCGGCCCACCGGACGCGCACCCCCATCTCGTGCATCTCGTCGCGGCGGCGGCGGATCACGTCGCGGTTGAAGCCCATGAGGAAGCGGACCTCGTCGGGGCTGCGCTTCCAGTTCTCGGTGGAGAAGGCGTAGGCCGAGAGCCACTCGACGCCCATCTCGATACATCCGCACACCGTGTCCATCAGCACGGCCTCGCCGCGTTCGTGGCCGGCGGTGCGCGGCAGACCGCGCTCCTGCGCCCAGCGACCGTTGCCGTCCATCACGAGCGCCACGTGCTGGGGGATCAGCTCGGGTTGCAGCACGGGAGGTCGCGCGCCCGACGGATGCGGGTCGGGCGGCCGGATCACCCGCTCAGGCGATGGGGGCGTGGTACGTCGTCGAATCACGGTCCCCATCCTGCCGGACACCCCGGGCGACGTCATCAACCCGGTTCCCCGTCGCAGGGTCGGTGCGACCGCGCTCGACGAGGGGCAGCGAACGCAGTTGCCGTTCGAGATGCCACTGCAGGTGCGCGGCGACGAGCCCGCTGGCCTGGCGACGCACCGCCGTGTCGGCGGCCTCGGTGTCGGCCCAGCGTCCGTGGTTGAGCGCGTCGAGCAGCGCCAACACACCCGGGGCCGGGGTGGCCGCCCCCGGCGGACGGCAGTGCACGCACACCGCACCACCGGCGGCGACGTGGAAGGCGGTGTGCGGGCCGGGACGGTCGCAGCGCGCGCAGTGGGTGATCGCCGGCGCCCATCCCGCGTAGGCCATGGCCCGCAGCAGATAGGCGTCGAGTACGAGTTCGGGTGGCCGGGTGCGGTCGCACACCGCGCGGAGGGCGCCGACGGTGAGTGCGTGCAGGCGCGGCACGGGCGCGCGTTCCTCACCGGCGAGGCGTTCGGCGGTCTCGAGGATCGCGCACGCGGTGGTGTAGCGGGGGTAGTCGTCGACGATACCCACCGCGAAGGCGTCGAGGGTCTGCACCTGGGTGATGACGTCGAGACTGCGGCCCGGGTGGAGCTGGACGTCGATGTGGGCGAACGGTTCGAGCCGTGCGCCGAACTTGGAGCGTGTCCGGCGCACGCCCTTCGCGACGGCCCGCACGAGACCGTGCCGACGCGTCAGCAGGGTGACGATGCGGTCGGCCTCGCCCAGCTTGTGCTGGCGCAGCACCACCGCGTTGTCCCGATAAAGCCTCACTCCCCGAGTCTGTCATGTCGCGGTGACACGGGACGGTCCACGAAGGGACTCGACACCCAGAACGGGAACGCGTTATTGTTCGTTCGAACGAACGGGGGAACGAATGGACGCTCGAACCGACCTGCGCGACCTGAAGGCGACCGTCGAGGCACTCGACCGCGGCGAGACCACCTCCACGGACCTCGTCCGTGCGAGCCTCGACCGGATCGACGAATCGCAACCGCACCTGAACGCCTTCCGCGTCGTGCGCCGCACCACCGCACTCGACGAGGCCCGCGAGGCCGACCGGCGCCGCGCGAACGGCGAACACCTCCCCCTGCTGGGTGTCCCCATCGCGATCAAGGACGACACCGACATCGTCGGCGAGACGACGATGTTCGGCTGCGCCGGCACCTTCGCCCCGAAGGACACCGACGCCGAGGTGGTGCGTCGCCTGCGGGCCGCCGGCGCGGTGATCGTCGGCAAGACCCACTCCCCCGAACTCGGCCAGTGGCCGCTCACCGGCGGCGACGCCTTCGGGCACACCCGCAGCGCGTGGTCGCGCGACCACACCCCCGGCGGCTCGTCGGGTGGCAGCGCCGCGGCCGTCGCGGCGGGACTCGTGCCGGCCGCCCTGGGATCCGACGGCGCCGGATCGGTCCGCATCCCCGCCTCGTGGTCCAATCTCGTCGGCATCAAGCCCCAACGCGGCCGGATCTCCATGTGGCCCGACGCCGAATCCTTCAACGGACTCACCACGCACGGCCCACTCGCCCGCACGGTCGCCGACGCGGCCCTGCTCCTCGACGTCGTGTCCGGGAACCACCCCGGCGACCGGCACGCGTGCGCGCCGCTGACCGTCTCCGACGCCGTGGGACGAGATCCCGGCAGACTGAACATCGCTCTGTCGCTGAAGATCCCGTTCACCGCGACACCCACCAGCCTCGACGCCCGCGTCCGCACCCGCATCGCCGCACTCGCCGCGGTACTGCGCGATCTCGGCCACGAGGTGACGCTCGCCGATCCCGACTACGGAATGACGTTCGGTCTCACCTTCCTCCCTCGATCCATGGCCGGTATCGAGGATTGGTTGTACCGCCTGCCCGACCCGTCCCTCGCCGACGTGCGCACCCGCGCCAACGCCCGCACCGGCCGGTTCCTGCACGGTTATCCGTTGCGAGCGGCGCGCGCGATCGAACCGCGACTGCACCGTCGGGTCGGCCGCATCTTCGACCGGTTCGACGTCGTGCTCGCCCCCACCACCGCCACACCGCCGCTGCCGGTGACGGCGATCGACGGCATCGGCGGCTGGGCGACCGACAAGGTCATCACCGGCGCATGCCCCTACGCGTGGCCGTGGAACGTGCTGGGCTGGCCCGCGATCAACGTCCCCGCGGGTTTCACCGAGGAGCGACTGCCGGTGGGTGCCCAACTGCTCGGCCCGGCAAACTCCGAACCGCTGCTGGTGTCCCTCGCCTCCCAACTCGAATCCGTGCTCCGCTGGCACGAACACACCCCGGAGCACTGGTGGTGACCACACGCGACGACGCCCGCTCGCGGATCGTCCACGCCACCCTGTATCTCGTCGGCACCAACGGGGTCGCCGGGGTGACGAACCGGCGCATCGCGGCGCGCGCCGAGGTCTCGCTCGGTTCGATCACCTACCACTTCCCCGCCCAGGCCGACCTGCTGCGCGCCGCGCTCGAGTTCTTTGTCGACGAGGAGACCGAGCGGCTGCGAGAACTCGCCGAGCAGTATCGATCCCGGGCCCTGTCGCTGACGGAGGCCGCCGAACTCACCGAACGCGTCGCCCGCGACCTGACCTTCACGGCCGAACGCATCGCCCCCTTCGAGCTCTACGTGCAGGCAGGGCGCGACGAGGAACTGCGGCGGGTCGCCGAACGCTGCTGGCGTGCCTACGACGCGTTGACCGTCTCCGTCCTTTCCGCGCTGGGAGTGCCGGATCCGGAGACGATCGCCCCGACGGTCGTCGCGACCATCACCGGGCTGCAACTGCGCCGCCTGTCGACGGGTACGGAGCCGGATCTGTCGGAGGCCGTTCTGCTGCTGCTGCACGGCGCGGCGGCCACGCGTCGCTGAGCTCCCTTCGGTCACCACCCCGGCGTGACGACGCGTTCACATCCGCGTCCGTGACGAAACACCACCGTCACGAATTGTGCAGTGTGCACAGTTCTTTCCCGTCGCGAGTGGTCTGTCGGCCGATTGCCGAGTCCTGTCCGACTCTTCAAGATCGACATGTTCCGGCCGACGACGGCGGTGCCGCCCATCGATGTCGCGGCGCCCTTCGATCCGTCCACGGTCGTCGCCCGCCGCATGTTCACACGTCGAGGAGTCTCCCGTGACCGTCGCGCACATCGTCTTCCTGCTCGGACTGGTCGGCCTGATCGTCGCCATGGCACTACGCAAGAACGTCCTGATACCGGCCGTCGTCGCCACTTTCGCCACCGCCCTCGCCTACGACGGCAACGTCGCCTCCGCCGTCATGGCGGTCTTCCGCGCCACCCTCACCGCCGGCGGAGCGCTCTTCGAGATCTTCGTCGTCATCGCCGCCGTGACATCGATGCTCGCGGCGATGCGCACCATCGGCGCCGACGAACTCATGGTGCGTCCCTTCGGGCGCTGGATGATCAACGGCCGCATCGCCTACGTCGTGCTGTTCGTCGTCACCTATCTGCTGTCGCTGTTCTTCTGGCCCACACCCGCTCTCGCGCTCATCGGTGCCGTGCTGCTCCCGGCGGCGATCAAGACCGGGCTGCCGCCGCTCGGCGCCGCGCTCGCCCTCGCGATCTCCGGACAGGGCATGGCACTCGCCTCCGACTACGTCATCGGTCTCGCACCGTCGATCTCGGCGAGCGGCGCAGGTGTGCCGGCCGACGACATCGCCGACCGCGCGCTGGTGTTGTCCCTCATCGTGGGTCTGACCGCGGCCGTACTCGCCTGGTTCCTCACCATCCGCAAGGAGATCGTGCGCCACTCCGCGAATCTCGTGTCTGCGACGGACGATCCGGGCCCCGGCGGCTCCGGTTCCGGACGTCCGGCACCGCACCCGAACGGGGACCTCCCGACCCCCGGGAACGACCACACCGGGACCGACCACACCGAAGCCGACCACACCGCATCGGTGAGCACCGTGGCCGACATCGACCTGCCCGGAACTCTCACCCCGGTCCTCACCCGCCCCGCACGCGCACGCGCCTGGGCGATCGGGGTTCCTGCGACCTTCGGCCTGGTGCTCGTCTACATGATGCTGGGGCGCTTCACCGATCTCGTGCCGTGGTCGGACGGCGCAGGCGCCTCGCTCGTCGGCGGCACCGCGCTCGTCCTCATGGCCGCCGTGACCCTGACGACGCGCCCGGCCGACGCCCTCGAACACTGCGCCACCCAATTCGTCGACGGCCTGGTCTACGCGTTCAAGGCCATGGGAATCATCCTGCCGGTGGCCGGATTCGTGTATCTCGGCATCCCCGACTACTCCGGTTCGATCCTGGGACTCGACGACGGCACCGGACCTGCCTTCCTGTTCGACACCGTCGAGAGCATCCAGACCTACATTCCCGACAACGGTCTCTTCGCCGCGTTCAGCATGCTCCTGATCGGCATGCTCATCGGCCTGGACGGCTCCGGCTGGGCCGGTCTGCCGCTCACCGGTGGTATCGCCGCCGCGCTCGCCCCGCAGGCCGGCATGGACACCGCGACGCTCGCCGCCCTCGCGCAGAACGCCGCGACCTGGACCGGCGGCGGCACCCTCGTCATCTGGTCGTCGCTGATCGTGGTCGCGGGCTTCTGCCGCGTTCCGGTCGGAGATCTCGTGCGACGACTCGCGATCCCGGTGGTGAGCGGACTGCTCGTCGCCGCCGTCGCCGCGGTGGTGATCTGGTGATCACCGCATCCGCACCGAACACCTTCGAGGAGAGGACCCCCGTGGACGAATCCGGTTTCCGCTACGACCCGCAACGCTGCGCCCTGGTCGTCGTCGACATGCAGAACGACTTCTGTTCCCCCGGCGGCGCTCTCGCCGGCTGCGGCTTCGACGTCTCCGCCGCCGTCGCCATGACACCGCGGCTGGCGGAACTGATCGACCGCGCCCGCCGCAGGGACGTGCCCGTCGTGTGGATCCGCACGGAGCACGACGAGACCACGGACACGCCTCAGTGGCTGGGCCGCGTCGGCACCGGTCCCGGCACGGCGCGAACCGGCCTGACCTGCCGGCCCGGTACTCCGGGAGCCGACTTCTACGGCGTCCGCCCGGAGCCGGGAGAACCGGTGATCGTCAAACACCGCTTCAGCGCGTTCGTCGGCACCGACCTCGACAGCGTCCTGCGGTCACGGGGCATCGAATCGTTGTTGTTCACCGGCGTCGCCACCGAGATCTGCGTCGAATCGAGCCTGCGCAGCGGCCTGTTCCACGAGTACTGGGTCTCGCTCGTCGAAGACTGTGCCGCGTCCTACAGTCCCGCGGCGCACGCCGCCTCGGTCGCGGTGGTCGCGCAGAACTTCGGGACCGTGGTGACCGCGGACGACCTCGCGTCTACGTGGGTCGCCCGGCCGATCACCGCGTCCACCCCGTAGGGCTCGGCGTCAGAATCCCAGACGGCCCAGCTGTTTGGGGTCTCGCTGCCAGTCCTTCGCGACCTTCACGTGCAGGTCGAGGTAGATCTTCACGCCGAGGAGCTTCTCGATCTGGGTGCGTGCGGCGGTGCCCACTTCGCGCAGCCGCGCGCCCCCCTTGCCGATGACGATGCCCTTCTGGCTCGGCCGTTCGACGTAGAGCAGGGCGTGCACGTCGAGCATCTCGCCCTGCTTCTCGGTGCGACCCTCGCGTTCGGTGATCTCCTCGATCACGACGGCGAGCGAGTGGGGCAGCTCGTCGCCGAGACCTTCGAGGGCGGCCTCGCGGATGAGCTCGGCCATCAGGGTCTCTTCCGGCTCGTCGGTGAGCTCGCCGTCGGGATAGAAGGCCGGTCCGGGTTCCATGTGCGAGACGAGGACGTCGACGAGGACCTCGACCTGCTCACCCGAGGCCGCGGAGACCGGCACGACCTCGCAGTTCTCGCCGAGGAGCTTCGACACGGCGAGCAACTGCGCGGCGACCTGCTGTTTGCCCACCTTGTCGATCTTCGTGACAATGCCGATGACCGGGGTCTTCGGCGCCATGTGGCGCACCTGCTCGAGGATCCAGCGGTCGCCGGGGCCGATCTTCTCGTCGGCGGGGAAGCACATGCCGATCGCGTCGACCTCGGAGTAGGTGTCCTGCACCAGGTCGTTGAGCCGCTGGCCGAGCAGGGTGCGCGGGCGGTGCAGTCCCGGGGTGTCCACGAGGATGAGCTGGGCGTTGTCGCGGTGGACGATGCCGCGGATGGTGTGGCGGGTGGTCTGCGGGCGCGACGAGGTGATCGCGATCTTGCTGCCGACGAGCGCATTCGTGAGCGTCGACTTCCCGGTGTTGGGCCGGCCGACGAAACAGATGAAGCCGGAACGGAAGTCGGTGTCGGTCATGCATGCTCCTCGGTGGTGGCCGTATCGGTATCGGTGGGTTCTTCTTCGGGGCTGACGCGCTGCACGAAGACGGTGCTCACACGCACCCGCCCGCGGACGTCCGGTCCGCCCTCACCGCGGAGCAGCAGTCCGTGGGTCCGTACCTCCGCACCCGGCAGAGGAACTCGGCCGAGTTCGTAGCCGAGGAGTCCGCCGACGGTGTCGACCTCGTCGTTCTCGATGTCGATGTCGAACAGTTCGCCGAGGTCCTCGACGGGAAGTCGCGCGGAAACGCGGTAGGTGTCGTCGCCGAGTTCCTCGACGTCGGGGATCTCCCCGGTGTCGTACTCGTCGGCGATCTCGCCGACGATCTCCTCGATGACGTCCTCGATCGTCACGAGACCGGCGATGCCGCCGTATTCGTCGACGAGGATCGCCATGTGGTTGCGGTCGCGCTGCATGTCGGCGAGCAGATCGTCGAGGCGCTTCGAATCCGGCACGAAGACCGCCGGTCGCATGACGTCGGCGACGGAGACGCTGCGTCCGCCGTCGCGGTGGTAGTAGGTCTGCTGGACGAGATCCTTGAGGTAGACGACACCGCGGATGTCGTCGACGTTCTCACCGATCACCGGGATCCGCGAGTGCCCGCTGCGGACGGCGAGCGAGGTGGCCTGACCGGCCGTCTTGGTCTCCTCGATCCACACCATCTCGGGGCGTGGAACCATGATCTCGCGAGCGGTGGTGTCGCCGAAGTCGAACACCGACTGGATCATTCGGCGTTCCTCGTCGGCCACGACCCCGCTCTCCTGAGCGAGATCGACCAGTTCGCGCAGCTCGATCTCGTTGGAGAACGGGCCGTTCCTGAAACCGCGACCGGGCGTGACCGCATTGCCGACGCTGATGAGGATTCGGCTGATCGGACCGAGCAGGACACCGAGGACCCGCAGCGGTCCGGTGGCGGCGAGCGCGATCGGGTACGCGTGCTGGCGTCCGAGCGTGCGCGGGCTGACCCCGATCACGACGTAGTCGACGATCACCATCACCGCAGCGCCCACGACGAGCGCCCATGTGCGGTCCAGCACGGCGAGCAACGCACCGACGAGCACGACGGTGGCGGTGATCTCGCAGAGGATGCGCAGCAGCACCGTCAGATTGACGTAGCGGGGCCGATCGTCGAGCAGACCGAGCAGGCGGCGCGCACTGGGGCGGCCGTCCTTCGCGAGTTCCTCGGCGCGCGCCGCGGATACGGTGTTGAGCGCGGAATCGACGGCGGCGAACAGGCCGCCGAGCACCACCAGGACGACCGCCAGGACGACGAGGGGCACGGTACTCACGCGATCGTCACTCCCTCGATCGGTGCCGTCCGATCACGATGGCTCGCACTGTCGCCGCTCATGATTCGGGGGTGTCGACGAAACCGGCCTTGCCCAGCAACTTCCGGTCGCGGGCGGCGAGCCGCGCCTCGTGCTCGGCGCGGCGGATCTCCTCGTACCACTCGGCGAGGAGCTGGTTCTGCAGGCCGAACATCTCCTTCTCCTCCTCCGGTTCGGCGTGGTCGTAGCCGAGGAGGTGGAGCATGCCGTGCACGGTGAGCAGGGCGAGTTCGTGGGCCACCGGGTGGCCGGCCTTCGCCGCCTGGTCGGCGGCGAACTGCGGACACAGCACGATGTCGCCGAGCATCGACGGTCCCGGTTCGGGAGCGTCCGGACGCCCCCCGGGCTCGAGTTCGTCCATGGGGAACGACATCACGTCGGTGGGGCCGGGAAGGTCCATCCACCGCACGTGCAGATCGGCCATGGTGTCGAGGTCCACGAGCACCATCGACAACTCCGCCGCCGGATGCACATCCATCCGGGCGATCACGAAACGGGCGACGTCGAGGAGTTCCTCCTCCGAGACGTCCATTCCCGATTCGTTCGAGATCTCGATGCTCATGACTGGAGTTCCTTCTGCACGACGGTATTCGGTTGATCTACAAGGGTGTTCATCGACGCTGCACCCGCTGCGCGCGACGTTGAGCACGGTTGCCGGGGATCCCGTCGCCGTCGCGGGTGGCCTCGAAACGGCTGTAGGCGTCGACGATGTCGGAGACGAGCCGGTGCCGCACGACGTCGCTGCTGTCGAGTCGCGCGATGTGGATGTCGTCGATGCCGTCGAGGATCTCGGTGGCGGCGGCGAGACCCGAACGGGCGCCGCCGGGCAGGTCGATCTGCGTGATGTCGCCCGTCACGACGATCTTGGAATTGAAGCCCAGACGCGTGAGGAACATCTTCATCTGTTCGGCGGTGGTGTTCTGCGCCTCGTCGAGGATGATGAACGCATCGTTCAGGGTGCGGCCACGCATGTACGCCAGGGGTGCGACCTCGATGACCCCGGCCTGCATGAGCTTCGGGATCGCCTCGGGATCCATCATGTCGTGCAGCGCGTCGTGCAGTGGACGCAGATACGGGTCGATCTTCTCGTGCAGGGTGCCCGGCAGGAAGCCGAGCCGCTCCCCTGCCTCGACGGCGGGACGCGTGAGGATGATGCGGTTGACCTGCTTGGTCTGCAGCGCCTGCACGGCCTTTGCCATGGCGAGATAGGTCTTGCCCGTACCAGCCGGTCCGACACCGAAAACGATGGTGTGGGCATCGATCGCGTCGACGTACCGCTTCTGGTTCAGGGTCTTGGGCCGGATCGTCTTCCCGCGCCGCGACAGAATGTCGAGGCTGAGCACGTCGGCCGGCGACTCGGAGAGCCCCTGGGTGAGCATGCCCACGGTGCGACGCACGGCGTCGGGCGCGAGCGATTGTCCGCGACGGACGATGGTGACGAGTTCGGCGAGCGCACGTTCCGCGAGGGCGACGTCGGCGGGCGCTCCGGTCAGCGTGACGGTGTTGCCCCGCACGTGGATGTCCGCCGCCAGGAGGGCTTCGAGGGCGATCAGATTCTCGTCCGCGGCTCCGAGCAGGGGCGCTGCGGCCTCCGAGGGGAGGTCGAGGCTCGATTTGACCGTGGTCGGCTCGAATTCGGGGGGCTCGTGGGGTCGGTCTGGTTCACTCACGTGGACGGTACGTCCTGCTTTCGGTTCGGCTCCTGCACGACGGTCGTCGTGTTCGTGCCAGTCTAGCGCCGGACGAAGCGCACCCTCCCGCAACAGGGAGTTTCAGCGGGGTTGGATTCCGCCTTCACCAGAACCCGCCTCCGCGAGCCACCGCCGTGCCTCGGCGAGGATCCCGGGTGCCCGGTCGGGTGAGACCCCACCGAGCACGAGATTGCCCAGGACGATCGTGTCGCCAGAGTCGTCCACCAGCCCGAGATTGGCCTGCTCGAGTGTGGCCATCGTCAGGCCCTCCATCATCCCTACGAGCACGGGCGCCGGGAGGTAGTCGGAGAGCTGGCTCTGCGCGAGGCCGCGTTCGACGTGCCCGAGGACACGTGAGCGCACCGGGGAGACCAGCTCGGCGATGCGCTGCTCTCCCATCTCCTTGCGGGCGAAGGAGAGCAGCACGCGGTAGCGGTCGCCGATGGGCCAGGTCCGCAACGCCACGACCGCGAGCGCGACCGCGGGATCGTCCGGCTCGGGGTGGTCGAGAGCCTCGGCGAGTGCGGTCGAGGCGTCGTCGACGATCCCCTCGACGAGGGCTTCCCGGTTGGGGAAGTGCGCATAGACGGTGCGGCGGACGACACCCGCGGCTTTGGCGACATCGTCCATGCTCGCGTCGGAGTCGGCCGCAAAGCACATCACCGCAGCGTCGAGTATGCGCATGCGGTTCGCATTGAATCGGGTTCGCGGTCGTGTGACCGAGTTCTCCACGTTCTCGCCCTCTTCCGCTGACTGTGATCTGTCTTTCATTTTAGTTGCACACGGATGTGCAGTTGCGTAACTTGCACACCACCGTGTAGATCGGGGCTCAGGTCCCGGCCCGTGTCGCACCCGAGGAGAGCCCATGCCCACTGCCGTGACCCTCGCAGGAGGGACCGCAGCGAAGGAACCCTACCGGCTGCGCTGGGCCGGACTGGCGGTGCTGTGCCTGAGCCTGCTCATCGTCGTGATGGCCAACACCTCGCTCATCGTCGCCGCACCCGGCATGCTGCGCGAACTGCAGCTCACCAGCGCCGACATGCAGTGGATCATCGACGGCTACACCGTCCCCTATGCCGCGCTGATGCTGCTGTTCGGCGTGCTCGGCGATCGATACGGACGACGTCGCGCGTTGCTGGCGGGCCTGGTCGTCTTTGCCGCCGGCGCGGTCTACGGATCGTTCGCCGACAGCGCCGGCGACGTGATCGTCGCGCGCATCGTCATGGGGGTGGGCGCCGCCGTGATCATGCCTGTGACACTGTCGCTGCTCGTCGCGATGTTCCCCGTGCACGAGCGTGCCCGCGCGATCGCAGCCTGGGCCGCCACGTCCGGACTCGCCATTGCGCTCGGTCCCCTGCTCGCCGGATGGCTCCTCGAATCGAACTCGTGGGGTTCGACCTTCCTCATCAACGTGCCGATCGCGGCATTCGCCGCGATCGCGGCCCTGATCCTCGTGCCGGCCTCGAAGGCGGACGATCTCACCCGCACCGACTGGGTCGGCGGCGCCCTGTCGGTCGCTGCTCTCGGCGGAATCGTCTACGCGATCATCGAGGGGTTCCACTTCGGTTGGGGCACCGGGGTGATCGCCACCTCGATCGGCTCGGTGATCGCCGCGGTGCTCTTCGTGGTGTGGGAACTTCGCCACCCCCGGCCGTTGCTGGACGTGCGTCGGGTCGCGGACCGGACCGTCGGCGGTGCGTGCGTGTCGGTGTTACTGCTCTTCCTCGTCGCCTTCGGCGCCATCTACTTCGTCGCGCAGCAGTTCCAGTTCGTGCTCGGTTACGGCCCGCTCGAGACCGGTCTGCGTCTGCTTCCCCTCGCGGTGACGGTCTCGCTCGGCGCGGCGCTGAGCGGCCGGCTCGCGCCCCGACTCGGTGCGCGGGCCCTCGTGGGCACGGGCATGGTCGCCGCTGCGGCAGGCATCCTCACCTTGACCGTCACGGACGGCGCCTCCGGCTTCACGCCCTTTCTGATCTCGTTGTTGCTGCTCGGATTGGGCATCGGCCTGGCCACATCCCCGTCCACCGACCTGATCATGGGCGGCTTCCCCGACTCGGACCTCGGAGCGGCGGGCGGGTTGAACGACACCGCAGTGGAATTCGGCGGGTCGCTGGGCATCGCCGTGCTCGGCTCGATCCTCGCGACCACCTATCACCGCGAGATCTCCGGGTTCCTCGACGGATCGCCGTTGGCGGACCTGACAGGTCCGATGGCCGATCAGGCCGCGATGGCGATCGAGGCGGCCGGCGATTCGGTGGGCGGTGCGGCGATCGTCGCGGAGGAACTCGCGGCGAACCCATTCGCGGCGTCGTACGCACAACCGCTGCTCGACGCGTCGTCCGCAGCGTTCGCCGAGGCGATCTCGTCCGCGAGCCTCGTCGCCGGCATCGTCCTGCTCATCGGCGCCGCGGCGGTCACCGCGCTACTCCCCCGCGGACTCCACACCCGCACCGGCAGCGAGGCCGAGATCGGCCACTGACCGGACGGTGAGCAGGTCGAGCGATCGCGCCCAGGCCCGGGTGCTCCGGTTCAGGAAGGCGACGTGATCCTCACCGTCGAACAGCTCCAGCGACACCGGATCTCCTGCCGCGTCGGCCGCGTCGACGTAACGGTGCGCGACACTCACCGACACCTGCTCGTCGGCGGTGCCGTGCAGCACCGCGACCGGCACACCGATCGGCGGCCGGTGCGTCGGCGAGGCCGACCGATAACACTCGGGTGCCTCCGCGTAGGACGCACCGAAGAGCGCCTCGAACGCCTCCACGCGACGACCGCGCTCCCCGGCGGTGACGAGGTCGAGCGCACCCGCCTGCGAAACCACGAATTCCGGTCGCACCGACGTGCTCTCACCCGCGAGCCACACCGCCAGCTGGCCTCCCGCAGAGTGACCGACGAGCCGCACACGGTCGAGATCGACCTCGACACCGCCGCGCTGCGCGTGCGGAACGACCTCGGTGAAGATCGTCTCGTACGCCGCGACCACATCGGCGGACATCTCGTCCCACGCGCCACCGGCCTCGAGACGGCGGTACTCGACGTTCCACGCCACCACACCGCGACGCGCGAGTTCCACGGACAGCGCCGTACCGAGGGTGAGCTGGTAGCGGCCGTGCCACGAACCGCCGTGAACGACCATGACGGCGGGAACGGGCCCCGTCACCGTCGCGGGGTCGGGTAGGAAGACGTGCCCGAACTGCTGCGAGTGGGTGCCGTAGGCGATCTTCGTACGAGCCAAGAGAGGAAATTCCTTCGATACGTATGGTCGGGACCCGCAAGCGATCCCGCAGCACAGAGAATCGGGACCCGCAAGCGATCCCTAGTGCAGGGGCCTGGTACGCCACCGGTCGGTCAACACACCGATCGCGCCGAGTGCGACGGCCGCGGCGGTCGAGGTGCGCAGCACCGTGGGGCCGAGACCGACGGCCACCGCGCCCGCGTCGACGAGGTTCTCGACCTCCGCGTCGTCGAGTCCGCCTTCGGGACCGACGATCAGCGTCAGCGAATCGACGTCGCGCACGGGCAGATCGGCGAAGGGGATCGTGGCGGATTCGTGGAGCACCGCGACGACGTCGCCGCGCTCGACGGCCGAGCGGACCCGTGCGACGACCTCGGGTGTGCGGTGCAACCCGGCCACCGTCGGCACGTGCGCGCGCCGCGACTGCTTCGCCGCGGACGTCGCGACCGCCTGCCACTTGGCAACACCCTTGTCCGCCTTGGCATCCCACCGGGCGACACAGCGCGCCGACTGCCACGGTACGAACTCGTCGGCGCCGGCCTCGGTGGCCAGTTCGACGGCGAGTTCGGACCGGTCGGACTTCGGCAGCGCCTGCACGACGGTCACGCTCGGACGCGGCGGGTCGACAACGCGACGACCGAGCACGAGCGCTTCGAGCCGGTCCTTCGCGACCGCCGTGACCTCGACGTCGGCGACCTCACCGGCACCGTCGGACAACACGAGCCGCTCGCCTACCGCGATACGGCGCACCGTCGCGGCGTGCCGGCCCTCCTTGCCGTCGAGCACGGCCGTCCGCCCCTCGTCGGGCAGCGGGTCGAGGTAGAACAGTGTCGCGGCCACCCGAGCGACCTAACGGGCGCTGAACGCGTCGCGCAGGCGCGAGAACAGGCCGCCGGTGTTCTGCGAACCCGTGGTCACGACCTCGACATGCTCCCGGTCGCTGTGCCGGCGCAGGTCCTCGAGCAGCTTCGTCTGCTTGTGATCGAGCTTGCTCGGCACCACGACCTCGAGATGCGCGTGCAGGTCGCCGCGCGTACCCGAGCGCAGCTTCGGCATGCCGTGGCCGCGCAGCACCGAGACCGAACCGGGCTGGGTGCCGGGATCGATGGTGATCTCGGTGGGGCCGTCGAGGATGGTCTCGATCGTCACCTTGGTGCCGAGCGCAGCGTCGACCATGGGCACGCGGATGGTGCAGTGCAGGTCGTCGCCGTCGCGCACGAAGACCTCGTGCTGCTGTTCGAGCACCTCGACGTAGAGATCGCCGGCAGGACCGCCGCCGGGGCCGACCTCGCCCTGGGCCGCGAGGCGGATGCGCATCCCGTTGCCGACGCCGGCGGGCACCTTGACGGTGACCTCGCGGCGGGCGCGCACGCGGCCGTCACCACCGCACTTGCGGCAGGGATCCGGGATCGTCTCGCCGACACCGCGGCAGGTGGGGCACGGGCGGGACGTCATGACCTGGCCGAGGAAGGAACGCTGGACGGACTGGACCTCACCGGCGCCACCGCAGGTCTCGCAGCGCACGGGCTTCGAATCGCCGTGGGTGCCGGAACCGGTGCACGCGTCGCACAGGATCGCGGTGTCGACCGTGACCGTCTTGGTGACGCCGCGAGCGCATTCGTCGAGGGTCAGGCGGGTGCGGAGCAGCGAGTCGGCGCCGGGCTGGACGCGGCCGCGCGGACCGCGGGAACCGCCGGCCCCACCACCGAAGAACGCCTCGAAGACATCACCGAGGCCGCCACCGAAGCCGGCGCCGCCGAAGCCGCCCGCACCGCCGCCACCGGGTTCGAGCGGGTCGCCGCCGAGGTCGACGATGCGTCGCTTCTCGGGATCCGACAGCACCTCGTAGGCGGCCGAGATCTCCTGGAAACGCTTCTGCGCCGACTCGTCGGGGTTCACATCCGGGTGGTGCTCGCGCGCCAACTTGCGGTACGCCCGTTTGATCTCCTGGTCGGTCGCGTTCTTGGACACGCCGAGCGTCCCGTAGTAGTCCCGTGCCACGTTTGGTTCTCGTCCTTACGTCGTTCTACAGAGCAAAAATGGACGGTGCTCAGCGTTCGCCGAGCACCTCACCGATATATCTCGCAACGGTGGCGACCGATGCGATGGTTCCCGGATAGTCCATCCGGGTGGGGCCGAGCACTCCCAGACCACCGAAGACCGTACCCGCGGCCCCGTAGCCGGTGGACACGACCGAGGTGGTGCGCATCTCCTCGAACTGGGTCTCCTCACCGATGCGGACGGTGACCCGGCCTGCGTCCTGGCTGGACGCGAGCAGTTTGAGCACCACGACCTGCTCCTCGAGGGCTTCGAGGACCGTACGCAACGAGCCCGGCAGCATGCCGTGGCCGTCGAAGTCGGCGGCGTTGCGGGTGAGATTGGCGGTGCCGCCGAGCACGAGACGCTCCTCGGGGTGCTCGACGAGGGTCTCCACCAGCACGGTGGTGCACCGGATGAGCGCGTCGCGCAGATCGTCCGGTGCGTTGTCGGCGAGCTCGGTCACTGCGACGGAGGCCGCGGCGAGCCGCTTGCCGGTCAATGCCCCGCCGAGCAGCTCACGCAACCGCGACAGGCCGTCCTCGTCGATCACGTCGCCGAGTTCGACGATGCGCTGATCGACGCGGCCCGAGTCGGTGATGAGCACGAGCAGCAGCCGCGCCGGTGTCAGCCCGACCACCTCGAGATGTCGCACGGACGACGCGGAGAGCGTCGGGTACTGCACGACCGCGACCTGGCGGGTGAGCTGCGCGAGCAACCGCACCGCGCGGCGCAGCACGTCGTCGAGGTCGACGCCCGATTCGAGGAACTGCAGGATTGCGCGGCGCTCGGCCGACGAGAGCGGTTTGACCTCCGCGATCCTGTCGACGAACTGGCGGTAGCCCTTGTCGGTGGGCACGCGTCCCGAGCTCGTGTGGGTCTGTGTGATGTATCCCTCTGCTTCGAGCACAGCCATGTCGTTGCGGACCGTGGCGCTGGACACTCCGAGATTGTGCCGGTCGACGAGAGTCTTGGAGCCGATCGGCTCCTTGGTGGACACGTAATCCGCCACGATGGCGCGCAAGACCGTGAATCTCCGCTCCTCGGTACTCGACAACCCGCCACCTCCGTTTCCGCCGCCTGCAGGACTGCACCTCTCGGGGCCGTACCCTGCCAGTCTAATCGCGCGACGACCTCGAAGGTGTCGGGCACGTGTGCGATACCACCCCGAACCGGAAGCGACGCCTTCGGCGCGTCCCCCGTAATGTGTTCACATGATCTTCAAGGGCGTCCGGGACGGCAAGCCGTATCCCGATCACGGACTGTCTCTGCGCGACTGGTCGAGGATTCCGCCCCGCCAGGTGCGCCTCGACGAGATCGTCACGACGACGAAGGTGCTCGAACTCGACCGGCTGTTGTCGGAGGACTCGACGTTCTACGGCGATCTGTTCCCACACGCCGTCCAGTGGCAGGGCGTGCTGTATCTCGAGGACGGACTCCACCGTGCCGTGCAGTCCGCGCTGCGGAACCGGACGGTGCTGCACGTGCGTGTCTTCGAGTACGACGTGCTGATTCCCGGTGGCGTGCCCGACCCGGGCGCCGAGGTTCGGGGCCCGTCGCCCGCATAGCCCGATCAGGGGTGGATACCGTGGAGCCCCGCGATGTGTCGAGTGTGATCGTCACCCTCACGTTCGTCACCGTCGACGGCCGGACCGAGTCGGAGAAGCACTGGGTGTCGGTGGTCGAGAACCGTGGGCGGCTGTCGGTCTACGACTCGGAGCGCATCGGGGCAGCATGACGCGACCGGTCGGTCGGAGCAGTATGACGCGACCGGACGGTCAGTCGTCCGCGCCGAGCAGGATGGTGCGGACCACCGCGTCGGCGAGCAGCCGGCCCCGGTCGGTCAGCACGAGCTGATCGTCGCGCTCCACGGCGAGCCCGTCGGCGACCACCGTCTCTGCTGCCTCGCGCTCACCGTCGTCGAGCTCCGACAACGGCAGGCCCGTGCGCAGCCGGACGGTGAGCATGACGAGTTCGGTGTGCCGGTCCTCGGCCGTGAGATGTTCGCTGCCCCCGACGGGCAGGACTCCGTCGGCGAGGGTCGACGCGTAACGGGCGGGATGCTTGACGTTCCACCAGCGCACGCCACCGACGTGGCTGTGCGCGCCCGGCCCGGCGCCCCACCAGTCGCCGCCGTCCCAGTAACCGAGGTTGTGGGCGCAGCGCGCCGACGGATCATCGGCCTTCGCCCAGTTGGACACCTCGTACCAGGTCATCCCGGCGTCGGCGAGTCGCGCGTCGATCCGCTCGTACCGCGATGCGAGCACGTCGTCGTCCGGAGCCGGCAGCTCGCCGCGACGGACACGGCGAGCGAGGGCGGTGCCGTCCTCGACGATGAGCGCGTACGCCGAGACGTGGTCGACCCCCGCTTCGAGCACGGCGTCGAGGGAGGCGTCGAGGTCGGCGTCGCGCTCGCCGGGAGTGCCGTAGATCAGATCGAGGTTGATGTGGCCGAAACCGGCCGCGCGCGCTTCCTTCGCCGCCGCGACGGGACGCCCGGGTGTGTGGGTGCGGTCGAGGACCGCCAGCACGTGGGGCGCCGCGGACTGCATGCCGAGCGACACGCGGGTGTATCCGGCCTCGCGGATCGACGAGAAGAACTCCGTGGAGGTCGACTCCGGGTTCGATTCGGTGGTCACCTCGGCGCCGGGAGCGAGCCCGAACGAGTCGCGGATCGCGTCGAGCACCTGCGCGAGACCGTCCGCGCCGAGCAGCGAGGGTGTTCCGCCGCCGACGAAGACCGTCTCGGCAGCGGGAGTCCGTCGTCCGGATTCGGACAGCAGCCGGGCACCGGCGTCGAGTTCGCGGCGCAGACCCTCCAGCCAGGACTGCGGCGACGCCGCGCTGCCGAGTTCCCCGGCCGTGTAGGTGTTGAAGTCGCAGTAGCCGCAGCGGGTCGCGCAGAAGGGCACGTGCACGTACACACCGAACGGTCGCGTCCCCACTCCTGCGAGTGCCGAAGCGGGAAGTTCGAGACCGGCCGGACGACCCGCGATACCGATTTCCGTGCCGGTGCGTCGACCGATCTCAGTGCTGTTCACGCCCTCCAGTGTTCCAGAGACCCGAAGGGCGGCTCCGCGCGCGACGCCCCTACCTCGACATTTCCCGAAAATCGGGTGGAAATACCGCCCGCAATTCGGAATCGTCCCGGTGACATGGCACAATGGTCCGCATGACAGGACACGGAGTGCGACTCGTGGCGCGACGCCACGTCGACTTCAAGCGCGTCTGCGCATCCTGTTGTCTGCCTTGCGCCGCTTGTCTCTGCGCCGACTGTCTCTAGTCGGCACTCCCCGGCACATCCCAGATCCCGCCGGGTCGAAGCATGCGTGCACGAGGTCAGCTCCCTCCTGCGCTCGTCGATCCGGTTCCAGCGAGTATCAGGAGACCCTGTATGTCGTCGATCACCGACGTCACGCCCGCCGACGAGTCGGCCACTCCCGCCCGCCGCGCGCGTCCCGCCAAGCGTCGCGCCGAAGGCCAGTGGGCCCTCGGCTACCGGGAGCCGCTCAACGCCAACGAGCAGACGAAGAAGGACGACAACCCGCTCAACGTCCGCAAGCGTATCGAGAACATCTATGCGCAAACCGGTTTCGACGGAATCGACAAGAGCGATCTGCGCGGCCGCTTCCGCTGGTGGGGTCTGTACACCCAGCGCGAGCAGGGCTACGACGGCACCTACACCGGTGACGAGAACATCGACCTGCTCGAGGCGAAGTACTTCATGATGCGGGTGCGCTGCGACGCCGGCGCCCTGAATCTCGCGCAGCTGCGGACGATCGCCGGTATCTCCACCGAGTTCGGTCGCGACACCGCCGACCTGTCCGACCGCGAGAACGTCCAGTACCACTGGATCGAGGTCGAGAACGTCCCCGAGATCTGGCGTCGTCTCGAATCGGTCGGCCTGAAGACCACCGAGGCGTGCGGCGACTGCCCTCGCGTCGTGCTCGGTTCGCCGCTCGCCGGTGAGTCCCTCGACGAGATCATCGACGGCACCCCCGCGATCGACGAGATCGTGCGCCGCTACATCGGCAACCCCGAGTACTCGAACCTGCCGCGCAAGTTCAAGACCGCGATCTCCGGCCAGCAGGACGTCGTGCACGAGATCAACGACGTCGCCTTCATCGGCGTCGAGCATCCCGAGCACGGCCCCGGCTTCGACCTGTGGGTCGGCGGCGGCCTGTCCACCAACCCGATGCTCGCGCAGCGGGTCGGCGCCTGGGTGCCGCTCGAGGAGGTCGCCGATGTGTGGGAAGGCGTCGTCGCGATCTTCCGCGACTACGGCTACCGGCGGCTGCGGTCCAAGGCACGCCTGAAGTTCCTCATCAAGGACTGGGGCATCGAGAAGTTCCGCGAGGTGCTCGAGACCGAGTACCTGAAGCGTCCGCTCATCGACGGCCCGGCCCCGGCCGCACCGGAGCGTCCCATCGATCACGTCGGTATCCAGAAGCTTCGCAACGGCCTCAACGCCGTGGGTGTCGCGCCGATCGCCGGTCGTGTCTCGGGCACGATCCTGTCGAAGGTCGCCGACGCCGCCGAACGTGCGGGTTCCGACCGGATCCGGTTCACCCCGTACCAGAAGCTGATCGTGCTCGACGTGGCCGACGACAAGGTCGAGCAGCTCGTCACCGAGCTCGAGGCGCTGGGTCTGCCGGCTTCGCCGTCGCCGTGGCGCAAGAATCTCATGGCGTGCACGGGAATCGAGTTCTGCAAGCTGTCCTTCGTCGAGACGCGCAAGCGTTCGCAAGCCCTCGTGCCCGAGCTCGAGGAGCGTCTCGCCGACATCAACGCGCAGCTCGACGTCCCGGTGACGATCAACATCAACGGCTGCCCGAACTCGTGTGCGCGCTCCCAGATCGCCGACATCGGCTTCAAGGGTCAACTCGTCGACGACGGTGAGGGCAACCAGGTCGAAGGTTTCCAGGTGCACCTCGGCGGTGCGCTGGGCTTCGACGCGAAGTTCGGACGCAAGCTGCGCCAGCACAAGGTCACCAGCGCAGAGCTCGGCGACTACATCGAGCGGGTGGTGCGCACCTTCGTCAAGGAGCGCACGCCCGGCGAGCGCTTCGGCGAATGGGTCGTCCGCGCCGAGGAGGCAGACCTGCGATGACGGGCACTGCTGCAGCGGTCGACACGAAGACGGATCGGGAAGGGACGCGATGACGATCGATACGAACATCGACGAGCTCCGGAGTATTGCCGCGCAGGGGGCGGCAGAACTCGAAGGTGCGTCGGCGCAGGAACTCCTGCGGTGGACGGACGAGACCTTCGGTACCCCCACCACCGACGGTGGACGTAGCGGGTACATCGTCGCGTCCAACATGCAGGACGGTGTCCTGGTCCATCTGGCCGCGCAGCAGCGCCCCGGCGTGGACGTGCTGTTCCTCGACACCGGCTACCACTTCGCCGAGACGCTCGGCACGCGCGATGCGGTGGAGCAGGTGTACGGCGTGAACATCGTCAACGCCCGGGCGCAGCAGTCCGTCGCGGAGCAGGACGCCCTGCTCGGCAAGAATCTGTTCGCCCGCGACCCGAACGAGTGCTGCCGCCTGCGTAAGGTGGTGCCGCTGAAGGAGAGCCTGAAGGGCTACCGCGCCTGGGTGACCGGAATCCGCCGTGTCGAGGCGCCCACCCGCGCGAACTCACCGCTCATCTCGTTCGACGACGCGTTCGGACTGGTGAAGATCAATCCGATCGCGGCATGGTCCGACGAGGACATGCAGAACTACATCGACGAACACGGGATCCTCGTCAATCCGCTCGTCGACGAGGGCTACCCGTCCATCGGGTGCGCCCCGTGCACCACCAAACCACTTCCCGGAGCCGATCCGCGCAGCGGGCGCTGGGCCGGCCGAGCCAAGACCGAATGCGGGTTGCACGCCTCATGACACTCACCGATACGAATCCCACCGAGACCCGGACGCTGCTGGACGGCAACCGGTTCGACACCCTCGATGCCCTCGAGTCGGAAGCGATCCACGTCTTCCGCGAGGTCGCGGGCGAGTTCGAACGCCCCGTCATCCTGTTCTCGGGAGGCAAGGACTCCACCGTTCTGCTGCACCTCGCCATCAAAGCGTTCTGGCCCGCGCCGCTGCCCTTCGCGCTGCTGCACGTCGACACCGGCCACAACCTCCCCGAGGTCCTCGAGTTCCGCGACCACGTCGTCGAAAAGTACAACCTCCGACTGCACGTCGCGAGTGTCGAGGACTACCTCGCCGACGGCCGGCTCACCGAGCGTCCCGACGGCATCCGCAACCCGCTGCAGACCGTGCCGCTGCTCGACGCGATCTCGGAGAACCGGTTCGACGCCGTCTTCGGTGGCGGCCGCCGCGACGAGGAGCGTTCGCGCGCCAAGGAGCGGATCTTCTCGCTGCGCAACGCATTCGGCCAGTGGGATCCGAAGCGTCAGCGTCCGGAGTTGTGGAATCTGTACAACGGGCGGCACGCACCCGGGGAGCACGTGCGTGTCTTCCCGCTGAGCAACTTCACCGAGCTCGACATCTGGCGCTACATTGCCCGCGAGAACGTCGAACTGGCGAGCATCTACTACGCGCACGAGCGCCCCGTCTACCGCCGCGACGGCATGTGGATGACCCCGGGTGTCTGGGGCGGTCCGGCCGAGGGCGAAGAGCCCGAGACGCGTTCGGTGCGCTACCGCACCGTCGGCGACGGATCGACCACCGGCGCGATCCTGTCCGAGGCCTCCACGAACGAGGAGATCCTCGCCGAGGTCGCGGCATCACGACTGACCGAGCGCGGCGCCACCCGCGGCGACGACCGGGTTTCCGAAGCGGCGATGGAAGACCGCAAGCGAGAGGGCTATTTCTGATCATGAGCGACCTTCACGAGCAGAGCGTGCAGAGCGACACGCAGCTGCTGCGCCTCGCCACCGCCGGTTCGGTCGACGACGGCAAGTCCACCCTGGTGGGACGACTGCTCTACGACACCAAGTCCGTACTCGCCGACCAGATCGACGCCGTCACCCGCGCGTCGGTCGACCGCGGCCTCGACACCCCCGACCTCTCGCTGCTCGTCGACGGCCTTCGCGCCGAGCGTGAGCAGGGCATCACCATCGACGTGGCGTACCGCTACTTCGCGACGCCGAAGCGCAGCTTCGTCCTCGCGGACACCCCGGGTCACGTCCAGTACACCCGCAACACGGTGTCGGGTGCGTCCACCGCGCAGCTCGTCGTCCTGCTCGTCGACGCGCGCAAGGGTGTCGTCTCGCAGACCCGCAAGCACGCCGCCGTGCTGGCCCTGCTCGGTGTGCCGAAGCTCGTCCTCGCGGTCAACAAGATCGACCTCGTCGAGGATCCGGCCTCGGTGTTCGCGCAGATCTCCGCCGAGTTCGGGGAACTGACGAGTTCGCTCGGCTGGGCACCCGAGGACGTGCAGGAGATCCCGGTCTCCGCGCTGCACGGCGACAACGTGGCCGTGCGCAGCGAGAGCACCCCCTACTACGACGGCCCGACGCTCATCGAGCACCTCGAGTCGGTTCCCGTCGACGCCGATGTGCACGGCCGGCACGAGACCGGTCTGCGCTTCCCGGTGCAGTACGTGATCCGTCCCCGCACCGCCGAGTTCCCCGACTACCGCGGCTACGCCGGTCAGGTCGCGGCAGGGTCCGTGCGCCCCGGTGACGAGGTCGTCGTGCTGCCGTCCGGTGTCCGCACCACCGTCGAGCGCATCGACAGTGCCGACGGCGCATTCGATGTCGCGCACGCCGGCCGGTCGGTGACCCTCGTGCTCGCCGACGACGTCGACGTCTCCCGCGGCGACATCATCGCCACCCCGGAGGCGGCACCCGAGCCGCTGTCGGAGTTCGAGGCCACCGTGTGCTGGCTCGCCGAGAAGCCGTTGCGCCCGGGCGCCCGGTTGCTGCTCAAGCACGGCACCCGCATCACGCAGGCCATCGTCGGGACGATCGACGAGCGGTTCGACGAGCAGGATCTCTCCTCCGTCCCGAGCCCGGACAGCATCGAGCTCAACGAGATCGCGCGCATCACGGTGTGCGTGGCCGAGCCGATCGCCGCGGACGACTACCGCATCAACCGCCGCAGCGGCAGCTTCCTGCTGATCGATCCGGCCGGGGGCAACACCCTCGCCGCGGGTCTCGTGGGCGACGGACTCGCCGACATCGAGCTCGGGGACCGCGTCCCGGCATGATGCCGCTCGTCGCCGTCGCGCACGGCAGTCGCGACCCGCGTTCGGCGCAGGCCGTGGCTGCCGCGCTCGACACCGTCCGGGCCGAGAACCCCGGTCTGGACGTGCGACTCGCGTTCCTCGACCTGAACACCCCGTCGGTCGGTCAGGCTCTCGACGCGCTCGCCGCGGACGGGCACCGGCAGGTCGCGGTGGTGCCGCTGCTGCTCGGCAGCGCCTTCCACGCGCGGGTCGATCTGCCGGCCCTGTTGCACGAAGCGCAGCAACGTCATCCGCTGCTCGAGGTGCTGTGCTCGCCGATCCTCGGCGACGACGATCTCCTCGTCGACGCGGCTCGCGATCTCATCACGGCCACGGGGGTGTCGGCCGACGATCCGTCCGTCGGTATCGCAGTGTGCGCGGTGGGATCGCGACGCCCCGAAGCGAACCGGGCGACCCGGCTGGTCGTGCCCCGCATTCTCGTCGGCACGGCGTGGACGCAGGCCGCGGCGTGCTTCGCCACGACCGGTCCGTCCGTGGGGACGACCCTCGCCGACCTCACCTCCCGCGGTGCCCGCACCGTCGTGCTGACACCGTGGATCCTCGCCCCCGGACTGCTGTGGGACCGTGCCTGCGCCGAGGCCGACAGCCTCGGGCACGTGCGGGTCGCGCAGACCCTCACCCGGCACGATGCCGTCCCGCGGGTGATCACCGAGCGCTACACCGAGGCCGTGCACCGGCGGCGCGGACTGCGCGTGGCCTGAGTCACTTCCGGATGTCCACCCGAGTTCACGCACGATTTGCATTCCTCCGCTACAACGGAGTCACGGTCGTCGTCCGACGACATCGGTGATCCGGGAGGGCCTCACGTGCAGAACGAACTTCGGCGCTACATCGATCGGCTCCGCACGGAGGGCTATTCGGTGCGCGACGACCACGGTGAGGACCCCGATCTGATCGACATCGAGGGCCGGGCCGTCGACACCTGGCGGGAGAACTATCCGTACGACACCCGGATGGACCGCGCCACCTACGAGGTCGAGAAGTATCTCCTGCAGATCGAACTGCTGAAGTTCCAGTCGTGGGCCAAGGACAACGGCTCCAAGCACATCATCGTGTTCGAAGGTCGCGACGCCGCCGGCAAGGGCGGCACGATCAAGCGGTTCCAGGAGTACATCAACGTCCGGCACGCCCGGACCGTCGCGCTGAACAAGCCGTCCGACCGTGAGCAGGGCCAGTGGTATATGCAGCGCTACATCCAGCACTTCCCCACCGCCGGTGAGCTCGTACTGTTCGACCGCTCCTGGTACAACCGAGCCGGCGTCGAACGGGTCATGGGTTTCTGCAGCGACGACGAGTACGAACGTTTCATGGAGCACGTCCCGTTGTTCGAGAAGCTCGTCGTGGACGCCGGCATCACCCTGACGAAGTTCTGGTTCTCCGTCACCCGGAGGGAGCAGCGCACGCGCTTCGCCATCCGCCAGCTCGATCCGGTGCGGCGGTGGAAGCTGTCGGAGATGGACCTCGAATCGCTCGACAAGTGGGACCAGTACACCGACGCGAAGGAAGAGATGTTCCGGCGCACCGACACCGACTGGGCGCCGTGGACGACCATCAAGTCCAACGACAAGAAGCGGGCCCGGGTCAACGCGATGCGGTTCTTCCTCAACCAGTTCGAGTACGACGACAAGGACCGTCAGATCGTCTTCCCGGCCGACCCGAGGATCGTGCAGCGCGGCAAGGACGCCGTCGGCGACTAGCTGCCGGGAGGTCGTGCTCCGGGCGTGCCGAGGTGCGCAGGACTGGCGCCCAGACTGCGATCCGTACCACACTGGATGGTGACGCGAGGAGGCAGCATGGGCACAGCCAATGTCGGTCACGGAATCGTCGTCGGCATCGACGCATCGGACAGCGCACTCGATGCGGCCCGGTGGGCCGCCTGCGTCGCCCGACGTCTCGGCGAACCGATCGACCTGGTCCACGTTCATCCCCCCACCTCCGGCGACGGGACCGACCCGTCGGAGGAAGCCGTTCTGACCGCCGCGGAAGCGGCAGTTCGGGGCGCGGTCGACCGGGTCGAGGTCCGGCGGTCCACTCCGTCGGGCAAGCCGGATCGAGTGCTCACCGACCTGTCGCGCGAGGCACGGATGATCGTCCTCGGCCACACGACCACCACGGAGTGGGAGTCGATGATCCGGCGCTCCGACGTCGTGTCGGTGGCCAACCACGCGGAATGCCCGGTGGTGACGTGGCGCAGCCGCGACGGATTCCAACCGCCCGACGGGCGCCCGGTCGTCGTCGGAGTGGACGGCACCGAGGTCAGCGAGTCCGCCGTCGAGCATGCGTTCGCGACCGCCGCGGCGCTCGAGGCACCCCTCGTCGCGATCCACACGTGGACGGAGCAGTCCACGCTCACCTACGGCGAGGGGTCACGGTTCACGGACTGGACGGCCTACGTCGAGCACCGGAGGGAGGAGATGAAGTCGCATACCTCCGGGCACACCGAACGGTTCCCCGACGTCGCGGTCTCCTACCGGGTCGAGCGGGGCAAGCCCGACATCGTCCTGCTCGAGGAATCCAAGAGTGCCCAGCTCGTGGTAGTCGGCAGCCACGGCCGGAGCCCGCTGGCCGCTGCGGTGGTCGGCTCGAGCAGTCAGGGACTCATCCATCACAGTTGCTGTGTCCGGTCATGATCTGCCGCGCCCACCACCGATCGGAAACCGAGGCCCACTGAGCCGACCCGCGTGACCCTCGAGTCCCCCGCTCGGTTACTGTGCGGCGGTACCGAGCGGGGCGGTCTCCGACGCGGCCGGAGCGTGCGCGTAGACGGTGTCGCCCGCGACGAGCCCCAGGTCGTGGGTTTCGCCGCGGGTGATCTGCGTCGTGAACTGCTCACCCGTCGCGTCGTTGCGCAGTTCGACGCGCACCTCGAAGCCCAGCCGGACCACACGCTCGACGGTCGCCCGCGTGACACCGACCGAGCCGCCGGAGGTGTCGGAGAGCGCAGGTTGCCGGGCGAGCCGGATGTCGTGCGGCCGCACCAGCACGCCGTTGAGCTTGGACACCGTCCCGAGGAACGACATCACGAAGCTGTTCGCCGGGCGATCGTAGAGTTCCTCCGGCGTTCCGACCTGTTCGATACGTCCGGCATTCATCACCGCGATGCGGTCGGCGACGTCGAGCGCCTCCTCCTGGTCGTGCGTGACGAGCACGGTGGTCACGTGCACCTCGTCGTGCAGGCGGCGCAGCCAGGTCCGCAGGTCGGCGCGCACCTTCGCGTCCAGGGCACCGAACGGCTCGTCGAGCAGCAGCACCTGCGGGTCGACGGCGAGAGCACGGGCGAGCGCCATGCGCTGACGCTGGCCACCGGACAACTGCGCCGGATAGCGTCGCTGGAACCCGCCGAGCCCGACGATCTCGAGCAGGTCGTCGACCCGCTTCGTGATCTCGGCCTTGGGCCGCTTGCGGATCTTGAGTCCGAAGGCGACGTTCTCGCGTACGGTCATGTGCTTGAACGCGGCGTAGTGCTGGAAGACGAAACCGATGTCGCGCTTCTGCGGGGTGACGCCGGTGACGTCCTTACCGGCGATGTGGACGGTGCCCGCGTCGAGGGTCTCGAGGCCGGCGATCGAACGCAGCAGCGTCGACTTCCCCGAACCCGAGGGTCCGAGCAGGGCGGTGAGCGAGCCGGACGGGATGTCGATGTCGACGTCGGCGAGTGCGGCGAAATCTCCGTAGTTCTTGCGCGCCCCGGTAACAGTGATCATTCGGTGGTCCTCTTCCGGTCGAGCAGGGTCATCAGCAGCAGGACGATCACCGCGATGGCCATGAGCAGGGTCGCGGCGCTGTAGGCGCCGAAGGTGTTGTGGTCGTCGATGTACCGGGCGTGCACGAGCAGCGTCAGGGTCTGGGAGACGCCGGGGAAGCCGGACGAGACCATGATGACGGCGCCGAACTCGCCGAGGGCCCGCGCGACGGTGAGGACGATGCCGTAGGTCAGGCCCCAGCGGATCGCCGGCAACGTGATCCGCCAGAAGGTCTGCCAGGTGTTCGCGCCGAGGGTCGCGGCGGCCTGCTCCTGCTCCTCACCGATCTCGCGCAGCACCGGTTCGACCTCGCGCACGACGAACGGCAGCGTCACGAAGATCGTCGCGAGCACCATGCCCGGCAGGCCGAAGATCACCTTGAAGCCGAGATCCTCGACGGCGCCGAACCAGCCGTTGGCGCCCCACAACATGATCAGCGCGACACCCACGACGATCGGCGAGACCGCGAAGGGCAGGTCGACGACGGCCTGCAACAGTCCCCTCCCCGGGAATCTGCCGCGGACGAGCGCCAGCGCGACGACGATGCCGAAGATCACGTTCACGGGCACGACGATCGCGACGATGAGCAGCGACAGGTTCAGAGCCGAGATCGCCGCCGGGGTGCTGATCGACTCGGCGAACGCCACGATGCCGTTCTCGAAGGTGCGGTAGAGGATCACCCCGATCGGGACGAGCAACAGTACGAACAGGTAGGCGAGCGCGACGAAGCGCAGCGACAGTCGGGATGCGAGGGACGGTTTCACCGGTCGTCCTCCTCTCGGCGCAACCCCCGATTCGCGACCAGGCGCAGGACGAACAGCACGACGAAGGCGATCACCAGCAGCGCGACGGAGACCGCGGCGGCGTTGACCGGCCGGTCGATCTCGATCTGCTGCTGGATGTACTGCGACGCGACCTGGGTCTTGTACGGGATGTTGCCGCCGATGAGCACGATCGAGCCGTACTCGCCGATGGCGCGGGCGAATGCCAGGCCGGTGCCGCCGAGGACCGCCGGCGCGAGCACCGGCAGCACGACCGTGCGGAAGATCGTGAAGTTGCCGGCGCCGAGCGAGGCGGCGGCCTCCTCGACCTCACGGTCGGCCTCGATGAGCACCGGCTGCACCGAGCGCACCACGAACGGCAGCGTGACGAACGCCAGCGCCACCACCAGTCCCGGCTCGGTCGCGTTGAGCTGCACACCGATCGGGCTCTGCGGCCCGTACAGCGAGAGCAGCACGATGCTCGCGACGATCGTCGGTAGCGCGAAGGGCAGGTCGATCAGGGCATTGACGAACTTCTTGCCCGGGAACTCGTCGCGGACGAGCACCCAGGCGATCACCGTGCCCATCACCGCGTTGATCGCCGCGACGACCAGCGAGACGACGACGGTGATCCGTAGGGTCGCCAGGGCGGCCGGAGCGGTGATCGCATCGACGAACGTCCCGAGACCGTCCGAGACGGAGTGGAAGGCCAGGGCCGCGAGGGGAAGCAGGACGATCAGGCTCAACCACAGTGTGGCGATGCCGATACCGAGGGGCCCGACGGCGCCGGTGAACATCCGGCGTCGTGGTCGGGCGGGGGCCGTGGCGGACGGCCGGCGACGCGAACCCGCCGGGGCGGGGGACGAATCTCCCGACCCGGCGGTGTGTTCCGAAACGGTCACGCGCGTGCTCTACTTCGTTGCGTTGTCGTAGATCACCGCGATGGTGCCGGTGCTGTCGGCGAACAGCTCCTCGTTCACGGTCTCCCAGCCGCCGAGATCGGCGACGGTCCACAGCTTCTCCGGCTGCGGGAACTCATCGGCGAATTCCTCGGCGACGGTCGGATCGACGGGCCGGAAACCGGCTTCGGCCCACAGGCGCTGGGCCTCGGGGGTGTACAGAAAGTCGTTGAACGCCTGCGCGACCTCGACGTCCTTCGCGTTCTTCAGTACCGCCGCAGGGTTCTCGATCTTGAAGGTGACGGGCGGGGTGACGTGCTCGACGGGGTCGCCGTTGCGCTCGATGAACAGTGCCTCGTTCTCGTAGCTCAGCAGCACGTCGCCGGTGCCCTGCAGGAAGGTCTCGGTGGCCTCGCGACCGGACTTCGGCTGTACCTTCACATGGTCGGTGACCAGTGCGGTGACGTAGTCGATGCCGGCCTGCGGGTCGGCGCCGCCGTTGCTCTTCGCGGCGTACGGCGCAAGCAGGTTCCACTTCGCCGAACCCGAGCTGAACGGGTTGGGGGTGACGACCTCGACATCCGGCCGGAGCAGGTCGTCCCAGTCCCGAATGTTCTTCGGGTTGCCCTCACGGACGACGATGGTCACGACCGATCCGAACGGTATCCCGTTGTAGGCGTTGTCGTTCCAGTTCTCGTCGACGAGTCCCGCGTCGACGAGACGGGTAATGTCGGGCTCGACGGAGAAGTTCACGAAGTTCGCCTCGGCGCCGTCGCGCACCTTGCGGGACTGGTCTCCGGAGGCGCCGTAGGACTGCTGGAAGACGACGCCCTCGCCTTCCTCGGTCTCCTGGAAGGCGGGGATCAGCGAGTCGAATCCGACCTTGGGCACGGCGTAGGCGTAGAGGTTGACCGTGCCGCCGGATCCGTCGCCGCCGCTCTCGGCTCCGACGGTGTCGCTCGAACCACCGGAGCAGGCGGTGAGGGAGAGTGCGGTGACCGCGGCGAACGCCGCGACAACGAACCTGGAACGTTTCATGACGAGCCTCCTGAGGGGCTGTTTCGAGGGGGGATGAACGCGACCGGCACCGGACGAGGGGCTGCCGGAATCGGACCGGCCGGGATTCGCGAGGATGCGGCACCGACGGACGAGAGGATCCGGAAGACGGGGACCGCGGAGAGAAGGAGGATTCAGCGACAACAGTCGATGTCGGCGACCGATGGCATGCCCACAGCGATCAACGCCAACTCGTGGCGGAGGCGGGGCAGAGTGGTCGCGGACACGCGGCAGAGATTAGCAGAGGTCGAGGGTCGACCGAAATCGACGATTCGGACACCGGACGTCGAGCACCGAACCGGATGCGCGAGCGGCGTGCTCACATGGAGACGAGCCATGCGACGACGACGATGATCAGCAGCGCGATCAGCGCCAGGGTTACGCGCGAACGCGGCATGTCAGCAATCCTCCGTCGTCGTGGCGGGCGAGTCCGTCTCTCCGCGGCCGAGCAGTCCGAAGACACCGGCCATCGCCCGATCGAGCAGCCATGCGACCCCTGAGCAGGCCGGCACCAGCACTGCGAGCACCAGGGCCACCTGGGGGACGAAGGACAGGCCCGCGAGCCACAGCTCGAAGCCGTCCCACCACGAAGCCACCCGATCCATTGCCTACACCCTAGTAGGTTCGGCAACCGCGCTGCGATCCGCCCGGCCCGCGGTGATCATGGAGGGATGGACCACTACCACTCCTCCTCACCGCTGTCGGGGGCACCCTTCCGACGGAGTCCGTTCCCGCCGATCGACGACTACGCATTCCTCTCGGATTGCGAGAGCACCTGCCTGATCGCACGTGACGGCACCGTGGAGTGGATGTGCGTGCCCCGTCCGGACTCCCCGAGTGTGTTCGGGTCGCTGCTGGACCGCAGCGCGGGACATTTCCGGTTGTCGCCGCACGACCGCACCGTTCCTGCGGCACGCCGGTACCTGCCGGGCGGTCTGGTGCTCGAGACGACCTGGCAGACCGACACGGGTTGGATGATCGTGCGGGACGCGCTGGTCATGTCACCCTGGTACGACGTCGAGGAACGCTCCACCACGCGTCGCCGGACCCCGTCCGACTGGGAGGCCGAGCACATGCTGTTGCGCACGGTGCGCTGCGTGAACGGGACGGTCGACCTGTACGTCAGCTGCGAACCCGCCTTCGACTACCACCGCGGCCGCACCGAATGGAGCTATACCGGCAAGGTCTACGAGGAGGCCACCGCGGTGTGCCGGAACGCGCCGGACGAACATCCGACGCTGCGCATGACGACGGATCTGCGCCTCGGAATCGAGGACCGCGAGGTCCGCGCGCGACGTCGACTCCACAAGGGCGACACGGCCTTCGTCGCATTGTCGTGGTCGGACCGCCCGATGCCGCACACCTTCGACGAGGCCGCCGTCAAGATGACCGCCACCCA
This sequence comes from Rhodococcus sp. IEGM1339, assembly GCF_050321925.1. NCBI lineage: Bacteria > Bacillati > Actinomycetota > Actinomycetes > Mycobacteriales > Nocardiaceae > Rhodococcus > Rhodococcus sp. IEGM1339. The sequence continues at coordinate 132,885 of NZ_JBNQFT010000005.1, read as the reverse complement.
GGACTACTGGCGCGAGTGGATCACGACGGGCCGCTTCCCGGATCACCCGTGGCGCACCTACCTGCAGAGCAGCGCTCTGACGCTCAAGGGACTGACCTACAGCCCGACCGGGGCGCTGCTCGCAGCGTCGACGACCTCACTCCCCGAAACACCTGGCGGCGAACGTAACTGGGACTACCGTTACGCGTGGGTACGCGATTCGACCTTCGCACTGTGGGGTCTGTACACCCTCGGGTTCGACCGGGAGGCCGACGACTTCTTCTCGTTCATCCTCGACGTCTCACGCGACGCGGACGGCGTCCGCTATCCGCTCCAGGTGATGTACGGGGTGGGCGGTGAGCGCGAGTTGCCGGAGTCGACCCTCGATCATCTGAGCGGCTACGACGGCGCCACCCCGGTCCGCATCGGCAACGACGCCTATCACCAACAGCAACACGACATCTGGGGCACACTGCTCGACTCGGTGTACCTGCACGTCAAGTCCCGCGGGCACTTCCCCCAGACGCTGTTGCACACCCTGCGCCGGCAGGTCGAGGAGGCAGCGGCCAACTGGCGCAAGCCCGATCGCGGCATCTGGGAGGTGCGCGGCGAACCCCAGCACTTCGTGTCGTCGAAGGTCATGTGCTGGGTGGCACTCGATCGCGGCGCGAAACTCGCCGAACTGCAGGGTCGTCCCGACTACGCCCGGAAGTGGGCGGCGATGGCCGACGAGATCAAGGCCGACGTCCTCGAACACGGCGTCGACGAACGCGGCGTCTTCACCCAGCGGTACGGCCACCCGTCACTCGACGCGTCGGCTCTGCTGATCCCCTTGTTGCGCTTCCTGCCCGCAGACGACCCCCGGGTGCGGGCCACGGTGCTGGCGATCGCCGACGAACTCACCGAGGACGGGCTGGTGCTGCGCTACCGGGTGGAGACCACCGACGACGGGCTCGCGGGCAAGGAGGGCTCGTTCACCATCTGCTCGTTCTGGTTGGTCTCGGCGCTCGTCGAGATCGGCGAGGTCGAGCGGGCCGCCGCACTGTGCCAGCGCCTGCTCGACTACGCGAGCCCCCTGAAGCTCTATGCCGAGGAGATCGACACCGAGAGCGGACGTCATCTGGGGAACTTCCCGCAGGCGTTCACCCACCTGGCGCTCATCAATGCCGTCGTCCATGTCATCCGCGCAGAGCGGGAGATCGGAGCGGGCAACTTCCGGCCCGCGCATCTCGGACCGTGAGCCGGTCTCAGGCGTTCGCGACCGCCTCGATCTCGGCGTTGCGGTCGGCGATGATCCTCTCGGCGTCGTCGGTGCGGCCGAGGACCTCACCGAGCACGCGCACCTGTTCGTCCCAGCGGTCCACGCCGGTGTCGCCGAGAGGCCCGATCGTCGGCGCGACCGCGGAGATCGTGTCGTAGTCGTTCTGCGAGGCGATCTGCCAGGCGCCGAGGATCAGGTCGGGTTCGAGAGCGGCCACCTCCTCGACGGGCACCGACGTCTCCGCCGCCGCACTCAGCGCCACCGCATCCGGGGAGACGTCGGTCTGCCACGGATAGAGGCCGCGCTCGTCGCCGTACGAGCCGGCGCTGTAGTACGCGATGGGCTGCACCCCGAGTTCGACGAGAGCGTCGAGCCATTGGCTGGAGGTCGCGACGATCCGCTCGGGTGTGCCCTCGATCGTCGTCGTGCCGTAGGAGTGCTCGACGGTGACGGTCTCGCCGCCGGCGGTCGCGGTGTCATCGGTGTCCGACGAACACGCCACGAGGGTCGGGGCGACGAACAGTACGAGCGCTACCGCGGAGAGAACGACTCGGCGCATGGGCGACCTCCACCTCAGGTGAGGCTCACCTCAGCTCGAATGTGGACGTCCGTGTGCCGGCGCAGTGCTCAACGGAAGCGGGACAGCAGGGTCTCCGCCTGTTCGGCGATACCCCGGATCACCTCGCCCGCGGGTCGCTCGGAGCGCACCAGACCGGCGGCCTCCCCCGCGTAGACCACCCCGATGTCGGGATCGTCACCGGTGTACGCCGCGGCGAGGGTGTCCTCGTCGGCGCCCCGGCCGTGCCACTGCTCGGTGAACGCATTGCGCAGGGCGCGTCCGCCCCAGCGCGCCGGCCACGGCTGGTGCCGGGCCTTGTCGAAGACGTCGGTGTAGACGGTGTCGGCGCTGCCGGCCTCCACGAGCCGGCCACGGGCGTAGTCGGGGCCGACGGTCTCCGGGCTGGCGAGCAGCGCCGTCCCGACCAGGGCGCCCTGCCCACCGGATGCGAGCACCGCTGCCAGACCGCGACCCGTGGCGATGCCACCTGCGGCGAGCACGGGCAGCGACGTCGACTCGAGCACCTCCTGCAGCAACGGGAGGGTACCGATCCTGCCCGTGTGCCCACCGGCCTCATGGCCCTGCGCGATCACCGCGTCGACACCCGCTGCCTCGACCACGCGCAGATCGTCGACCGTGTTGATCTGCGAGAGGACGACGGCCCCGGCCTCGTGGACGCGCTCGATGTAGGGAGCGGGATCGCCGAACGAGAGCGTGACCAGTTGCGGGCGGTGCTCGAGCACCGCGGTGAGGAGGCTGTCGTCGTCGGCAAGCGCCCAAGTCATCAGACCGAATCCCACGGCCCCACCACCGATCTCGCGGGCGGTGCGCACCTCGCCCTCGATCCACTCGGCGGTGTTGTACCGGGCGGCACCGATCAGGCCGAGTCCGCCGGCCCGCGTCACCTCGCCGGCGAGCCGCCCACCGGCCCGGCCACCCATGGGCGCACCCAGCAGAGGAACGGAGATTCCGAGTTCACGGGTGAGCCAGGTGTCGAGCACGCGAATCCTTCCGGTGGGCGTCGCAGCAGGAGCGACTACTTCTTCGGCTTGTCGGACGAGGCCTCGGACGACAACGCGGCGACGAACGCCTCCTGCGGAACGTCGACGCGGCCGATGGTCTTCATCCGCTTCTTGCCTTCCTTCTGCTTCTCGAGCAGCTTGCGCTTACGGCTGATGTCGCCGCCGTAGCACTTGGCGAGAACGTCCTTGCGGATCGCCCGGATGTTCTCGCGGGCGATGATCTTCGAGCCGATCGCGGCCTGGACGGGCACCTCGAACTGCTGCCGCGGGATGAGTTCCTTGAGCTTGGTCGTCATCTTGTTGCCGTAGGCGGCCGCGGCGTCCTTGTGGACGATCGCGCCGAATGCGTCGACGGCCTCGCCCTGCAACAGGATGTCGACCTTGACCAGCGCGGCCTCCTGCTCTCCGGCCTCCTCGTAGTCCATCGAGGCGTAGCCGCGGGTGCGCGACTTCAGCGAGTCGAAGAAGTCGAAGATGATTTCGGCCATCGGCAGCGTGTACCGCAGCTCGACGCGGGTCTCGGACAGGTAGTCCATACCGCCGAGCTCACCGCGCCGCGACTGGCACAGCTCCATGATCGAACCGATGAACTCGCTCGGCGCGATGATGGTGCACTTGACGATCGGTTCGTAGATCTCGCGAGCCTTGCCCTCGGGCCAGTCGGACGGGTTCGTCACGACGACTTCCTGGCCGCCTTCGAGCACGACGCGGTAGACGACGTTGGGAGCCGTGGAGATCAGGTCGAGGCCGAACTCGCGCTCGAGGCGCTCGCGGGTGATCTCCATGTGCAGCAGACCGAGGAAGCCGCAGCGGAAACCGAACCCGAGAGCGACGGACGTCTCGGGCTCGTAGGTGAGCGCGGCGTCGTTGAGCTGGAGCTTGTCGAGCGCGTCGCGCAGCACCGGGTAGTCGGAGCCGTCGACCGGGTACAGACCGGAGTAGACCATCGGGCGCGGTTCGCGGTAGCCGGTGAGCGGCTCCTCCGCACCGTGGCGGGCGGTGGTGACGGTGTCGCCGACCTTCGACTGGCGCACGTCCTTCACGCCGGTGATGAGATAGCCCACCTCGCCGACGCCGAGACCGGCGGTGGCCTTGGGTTCGGGCGAGACGATGCCGACCTCGAGCAGTTCGTGGGTCGTGCCCGTCGACATCATCTTGATCTTCTCGCGGGGCACGATCTTGCCGTCGACCACACGCACGTACGTCACGACGCCGCGGTAGGTGTCGTAGACGGAGTCGAAGATCATGGCGCGGGCGGGCGCGTCGGCGTCACCAACCGGCGGCGGCACCTGGCGGATCACGGCGTCGATGAGTTCGGGGACGCCCTCGCCGGTCTTGCCGGAGACCCGGAGCACGTCGGACGGCTCACAGCCGATGATGTTCGCGATCTCACCGGCATAGCGGTCGGGATCGGCCGCGGGCAGGTCGATCTTGTTGAGGACCGGGATGATCGTCAGGTCCTTGTCGAGCGCAAGGTAGAGATTGGCGAGGGTCTGCGCCTCGATGCCCTGCGCGGCGTCGACGAGCAGGACCGCGCCCTCGCACGCCTCGAGCGCGCGGGAGACCTCGTAGGTGAAGTCGACATGGCCCGGGGTGTCGATCAGGTGCATCACATAGTCTTCGCCGTCGAGCTTCCACGGCAGACGTACGTTCTGCGCCTTGATCGTGATGCCACGCTCGCGCTCGATGTCCATGCGGTCGAGGTACTGGGCGCGCATCTGCCGCTCCTCGACCACCCCGGTGAGCTGCAGCATCCGGTCCGCGAGCGTCGACTTTCCGTGGTCGATGTGCGCGATGATGCAGAAGTTCCGGATCTTTGCGGGGTCCGTGAACGTGGTGTCGGCGAAGGTGCTGATGTCGTGCTCCTGACTCGGACTGGCAGCGGCCAGCAGACCGCGGTCACCCTGCAGAATATCCAAGTCGGGCGACGGCCGGGATTTCGCCCGGGTCAGGTCCGGTTAAGCTCGGTTCCCGTGGCCGGTACATGGAAGAAGTTGGGCAGGCAGCTGGGGCGTCTCGCCGTCGACCAGGGTCCGAAGATCTACCAGCAGTTGCAGCAGTCCGGGGCGCTCGACAAGGCGCGCGCCGCGTTGAACGCGGCCGGCCGGACCGGCGCAGCGAGCGGAACCTCGGGGAGCGGCACCACTGCGGCACCGAAGCCCGGCGCGTCCGGGACCACGGCGCCGAAGCCAGGTGCCGCGAAGACCCAGTCCGGCACGAAGCGTCCGGCCCCCGGTCGCCCGGTGGCGTCGCGCACCACGCCCACGGCGCAGCGTGCCCGCCGCCTCGAGTACTCCCCCGACCTCGACGGTCGCGCCGATCCGGGCGAGATCGTGTGGACCTGGGTGGCCTATGAAGAAGATCCGACGGAGGGGAAGGACCGCCCGGTGCTCGTCGTGGGCCGCGACGACAGGACGCTGCTCGGGCTGATGCTCTCGTCGAACTCCGACCGCGACGGTCACCGCGACTGGCTCGGAATCGGCTCCGGACCGTGGGACGCGGAAAACCGCCCGAGCTGGGTGCGCCTCGATCGCGTGCTCGACGTCCCCGAGGACGGCATCCGCCGCGAAGGCGCGATCCTCCCCCGCGCACGATTCGATCAGGTCGCGACCCGGCTCCGTACCGATTTCGGCTGGAGCTGAATCGGGCCGCGCCCTGACCGCAGGCCCTCAGGAGGCCCGGAGCCCGTACCGCCGCCCGAAGAGGAAGGTATAGACGAGCGCTCCGAGCGCTCCGCCGATGAGCGGGAACACGATGAATGCCCACAGCTGCCCGAGCGCACCGTCCTGGTAGAAGGCGACGGCGAGGCTGCGGGCGGGATTGACCGACGTGTTGTCGATCGGGATCGAGATCAGGTGGATCACCGCGAGAGTGAAGCCGATGGCGATGCCGGCGATCGGCGCGTCGGCCACCTGATCGGTCGCACCCAGCACCACGAAGACGAGCACGGCCGTGAGCAGGACCTCGACGACGATCATCGCGCCGATGCCGTAGCCGTTCTCGAGCACGCCGCCGAGCGGACCGTGCACCGCCGAGGGGCTGTGCGCGCCCCAGCCGTTCGCCCCGAGGCCGTCGGCGGCACGGTCGTAGCTCGGCAACGACGACGCCACCGCGTAGAGCGTCAGACCGGCGACCAGACCGCCGACGAACTGTGCGATCCAGTAACCCACGGCGCGCACCGGCGTCACGTGACCGACGATGAGCTGCCCGAGCGTCACCGCCGGGTTCACGTGACACCCGGAGATCGGGCCGATGGTGTACACGAGGAACAGCAGGGTCAGGCCGAACGCCAGTGCGACGCCGAGCTGACCGACATAGGTTCCGGCGAACACCGCGGTACCCACCGCGGAGAACACCAGGAGGAAGGTTCCGATCGCCTCCGCCACGTACTTCCGCAGGTCGGAGAACTCACCGGGGTCGCTGATTTCCAGGGAGGTCTGGCGTGCGAGATCTTCGTCGATTCGGGACTCGGGATCGCGTGGGGATTCCATGGGTCACCTCGATGTTCGCGGTCCCGCTCGCAGGCGGAACCTTGGTGGTAGAACACTTCGAGTCGATGCACCGCAGCCGCGAACTCGTCGTTCGCGCTGTGAGGGAGATTACGCATGCGCCGTGACCTCGACAACGACATCGTGCACCGTGGCGTGTCCGCCCATGTAGATGCCCTCCCGCCGCGGCACGCAACAACAACAGTCAGGTGCGCGTAGTCCTGGCCGAAACGATCAGGCCGGTGAGAAGGGTGATTCGACCACCGGTTTGGGCTTTGCGATCCGTTCTTGGTAACCTTGTCCATCGGTGCTCAGATGCACCCAGAGCTTTCCTACCAGCTACCAGCAAGACGACAGGATTTTACGCGTGGCCAACATCAAGTCCCAGGTGAAGCGGATTCGCACCAACGAGCGCAACCGACTCCGGAATCAGTCGGTGAAGTCGTCGCTTCGTACGGCGATCCGTTCGTTCCGCGAGGCTGCGGCCGCTGGCGACAAGGACAAGGTCAACGAGCTCCTCGTCGCCACGAGCCGTCAGCTCGACAAGGCTGCCAGCAAGGGTGTCATCCACCCCAACCAGGCTGCCAACAAGAAGTCTGCTCTCGCGAAGCTTGCCAACAAGCTCTGAGTTCATCGCTCCGAGGTAGTAGACGCAGGCTCTGCTTCACGAAGGCCGTCCCCCGCCGGGGACGGCCTTCGTGGCGTTGAACGACAGAAATGATGCCGCCCGCCCGGAATCGGCCGCGGGCACGAGCACGGGCACGGCGGAGAAGCCTCAGGCCGCCAGCTCGGAGATGACCCGCACGGCGTGCTCGAGGGCGTAGTCCGGATCGGCCGCGGCTCCCTTGACGTCGGCGTTGAGCGCAGCGACCACCGTGAGTGCGGTCCCGATCGACGCCGGCGCCCACGTGCGCGCCTGCGCCTGCGCCTTCTTCACCTTCCACGGCGGCATACCCAGCGACGACGCGAGGGAGAACGGGTCGCCGCGACCGGCCGAGCCGACCCGGGCGATCGTGTGCACGGCGTCGGCGAGAGCATCTGCGAGCAGCACGTGGGCGACACCGCGGTGCATCGCCCACCGTAGCGCTTCGAGCGCACCGGCCGTATCGCCGGCCACGGCCTTCTCGGCTACGTCGAATCCCGACACCTCGGCCTTGCCCGAGTAGTAGCGTCGCACGGCCGCAGCATCGATCTTGCCGCCGGTGTCGGCCACGAGCTGGCTGCACGCCGCAGCGAGTTCGCGCAGGTCGGAACCCACCGCCTCGATGACGAGCTGTTCGACATCGCCCGAGACTCGCACCCCCGCAGCCTGGAACTCCTTGTGGACGAACGTCCGCACCCACGCCGCCTTCTCCCCCGCCTTCGCAGGAGCGGCACACATGTGCTCCTCGGCGCCGCGCTTGCGCAGCGCGGGCACCATCGCCTTGGTGCGTCCCCCGCCGCTGTGGAGGATCACCAGTGTCACGCCCGGAGGCGGATCGCCCGCGACATCGAGGATCAGCGCCGCGGCGTCCTTCCCGGCGTCGGCGGTGGATTCGAGGATCACGATGCGTTCTTCCGCGAACAGCGACGGACTCAGCAGCTCGGCGAGTTCGGGTACGCCCGCGTCGCCGGCGCGGAGCCTGGAGACGGGGAGATCGCCGGGAGTTTCGCTGCGCGTACGGACATCGGACACGATCTTCGCGACGGCACGGTCGACGAGCAGTTCTTCCTCACCGAGGATCAGATGCAGGGACGCGTCGCTCACGGTTCGATCGTGCCACGCACGTCCGACACCACCGCGAGCGCCCCGGAGGCGGCACGGAGCACTGCAACGTCGCCGTGCAGGTCGGTCCGCAGGACCCGCGCCCCGATTCCGGTCAGGGTGGAGACGATCTCGGGATGGGGATGCCCGAACAGGTTGTCTCGCCCGGCGCTGACGAGGGCGACGCTCGGCCGCACAGCGGTGAGGAAGCGTGCGGGTGTGGTGCGCGAGCCGTGGTGCGGCACCTTCAACACGTCCGCACGCACGTCGGTGCCCGACCGCACGAGTGCGTCGAGCGCGGCCTCCTCCGCGTCTCCCGGCAACAGGACCCGGCCCACGACGGTGTCGACCGCCAGGACGAGCGAGTTGTCGTTCTCGGAACCGCCTGTCCGTCGCCCGGCCGGGCCCAGCACCCGGATGTCGAGATCGCCCGCACGCAGGGTCGCACCGGCACCCGCTTCCCGCACCACGACACCGACCCCGGTCGCCGCGTCGAGCACACCCGCCGCGTCGTCACCGGCAGCACCCGGCCCGACCACGACCATCTCGACCGAGCGCCCGGTGAGGACACCGCGGATCCCACCCGCGTGGTCGGCGTGCAGGTGTGACACGACGAGCAGTGCGATACGGCGAATCCTCAACCGGCGCAGGCACCGATCGACGGGTTCCGGTTCGGGTCCGGTGTCGACGACGACCGCGCGCCCGTCCCCCGTCGCCAGCACCAGCGCATCGCCCTGACCGACATCGCATGCGACGAGTACCCATTCGGCTCCGGGCCAGCCCGGTCGCAGCATCCGCACCGGCAGCCACACCGCCGCGACGGCCACCGCAATCACGAGAGCCGTGATCCGCACCCGCCGGTGACGAGCCACCGACCACGCCACCGCGACCAGCACCGCCGCGACCACTGCCCCCACCGGCCCGTCCGGCACCTCGAGCTCGGCCGACGGCAACGATGCCGCCCGGTCAGCCACCGTGATCAGCCACCACAGGAACGGCCCGGTGCCGCGCGCGAGCACCTCCCCAACCCACGGGACGACGGAGGCGCCCACCGCGACCAGCGAACCGAGGACCGTCAGCGGCGCAAGTACCGGGGCGACGAGGACATTGGCCGCGACCGACACGACACTCACGGTCCCGCTCACCGCCGCGACGAGAGGTGCGGTCGCTACGAACGCGACCAGCGACATTGCCGCGACCTCCGCGATGGGACGCGGCCACCCGCGATCCACCAGCCGGGTCACGACAGGTGGCGCGGCGACGATCAGTGCCGCCGTCGCGGACACCGACAGCGCGAACCCGACGTCGACGGCGAGGTCGGGCAGGAGTACGAGCAGTACGCCCACCGCGGTGCACAGGGCGGGAAGTGCCTGTCGCTCACGACCCGTCACGAATGCCAGCAACCCGATCGATCCCATCGCGGCCGCGCGCACCACACTCGCCGACGGACGGACCACGACGACGAAGGCGACGAGAGCCGTCGCGGCGAGGATGGTCCCGGAACGCGGTCCGAGTCCTACCGCGCGCACGAGGAGCAGTACCGCTCCGAGGACGATGCTGACGTTGGCTCCGGACACGGCCGTCAAATGCGTCAGTCCGGCCACCCGGAAGTCCTCCCGCACCTCGTCGGTCAGCGCCGTGGTGTCGCCCACCACGAGACCGGGCAGCAGGCCGGCCCGATCGGCGGGAAGCACCGCGGAACCCACCTGCGCGAGCCGGTCACGTACCGTGCCAGCCCATCGCTGCCACACCGGGGGCGGGCCGACGACCGTGGGTGCGTTCTCCGCGTGGAGCACCGCCACCGTGGTGCCCGGCCCGGTGTGCGGCGCCGCCCGCACGCGTGCGGTGACCGACTGCCCGGGCAGGAGATCTCCCCACGAGTCGGCCGGTGCGAACACCACCACCGATCCCCCGGTCTCCATGGATCGCCCACCGACCATCACGTGCTCGAGCCGGGCCGGGATGCGTACCCGGGGTGTGTCGTCGAAGGCCGCAGCCCGGATGTGCCGCGGGTCGTCGGTGGGGAGGAGGACGACGCCGGCCCACGCTCCCCTTTCCGCTGCGGAGGCGATCGGGTGCTGGTCGGCGGCCCACATCCGTAGACCGGCGGCCGGCCCGAATCCCGCGACGACGGCCAGCGCGGCGAGGAGGATCCGCGCACCTCCGCGTGGGATGCGACCGGTCGCGACGAGACGGACCGTCACGGCGCACCCGACGACGGCCGCGACCGCCACGGCGGTGACGATCCGCCATCCCGTGTACAACCCGAGAAGTGTCACGGCCCACGCGGCCAGCGCGCACGGCACCAGCCGGGCATCGAGAACCGTTGCGGCGTCGGACCCGTCGTTCCGTCCGGTCACACCGTCACCAGTTCACGCAGCCTCGCGAGTCGCGCCGGTCCGATCCCGTCGACCTCACCGAGTTGTTCGACGTCCGTGAACGGTCCGTTGGTGTCGCGCCACGAGACGATCGCCGCTGCCGTGACGGGACCGACGCCCGGCAGCGCGTCGAGCGCGGTCTCGTCGGCGGTGTTGAGATCCACCGGCCCGCTTGCCTCCGGTGGAGCATCGCCCGGTGTCTGCGCCCCGACGATTCCACTGGCCTGCGGAACAGGTTGGGGCGGGGCGATTCCCACGACGATCTGATCACCGTCGGCGACCCGCCGGGCCAGATTCAGGCCGATGAGGTCGGCGCCGTCGACGGCACCACCGGCAGCGTCGAGCGCGTCGGCCACACGGGATCCCGCCGGCAGCCGCACGAGCCCGGGGCGTATCACCGCACCCACGACGCTGACGACGAAATCGGCGGAATCCGGTTGTGCCGTGTCCGTCTCCCTCGCGGCGGACGGCTCTGCCGTGTCCACGACTTCGACTCTCGGCAGCGGCGGTACCGGTTCGGGGACCGGCCGGTCGCGCCACACGACGACGAGTGCCACTGCGGCGGCGAGTACTCCGATCGCGGCGAGTGCAGCGGTTCCCCGTCGTCCGGTGTCCCATCGCGCTGCGGTCAGCCGATCGACGAATCGTACCCGGCCGGGACCGCTGTGGAGGGGTTCGTCGCCGTCGTCCGGATCCGCCCAGGGGTGGTCGTTAGCCGACCTGTCGTCGGTCCAGGGCGGTTCCGCGGGCATCGCCGAGGAACGCGTGATCGCGCCGAGGCGGGTGCGCGCGAGATCACGGTGGTCACTGCTCGCCATGCCGCGACGCTAACCGCGGCCGCGACCGCCGGATTCGGTGTCGGCGCCGATTCGGCCTGGGTTGTGGATGACCCGCACCCCTGTGGATGAATGCCCGGATGGGGCCTCCACCGGCATCATCCGGGCCGGGAGGTGGTGTAGGTGGTCAGTCCTCGGAGACACCGGTCGCCGCGGAGGCGACGACCACACCGACCGCACCCGGCCCGACGTGCGCGCCGAGAACCGCGTCGAGTTCGGACACGACGATCTCGGTGCCTTCCGGAAGGCGCTGTGCGAGCTGATCGACGAGGCTGCGCGCCCGCTCGGGTGCCCCACGGTGGTGCACCGCGACGAGCGGTTCGTCGCCCACATCGGTCGCGGCTCCGTCGACGAGCTTGGCCATCGCCTTGGTCATCGTGCGGGTCTTCTCCCGCAGGACGAGCTTGCCGTCGGAGATGTGCAGCACGGGCTTCATCGCGAGCGCGGTACCCAACAGCGCTGTGGCCGTGCCGATCCGGCCACCGCGACGGAGGTGGTCGAGCCGGTCGACGACGAGCAGGGTCCGGGCGGACGCCGCGACCTCCACGGCCCGCTCGTACACCCGGGCCAGGTCTTCTCCGGCCCGTGCGGCGCGCACCGCTTCGAGGACGGCGAAACCCGAACCCATGGCGGTGTTCCGCGAATCGACGAGCCGGATCCGGTCGCCCAGCGATTCGGCGGCGTGCCGAGCTGCGTCCCATGTCCCGGACAGCACCCGCGAGAGGTGCACGGCTACGACGCCGTCTCCTCCACTGTCCTCGAGCGCCTCGGTATAGGCGTCGGTCAGTTCTGCGGGAGACGGACCGGAGGTCGTCACGCTCGACAGGTCCTCCGGCAACTCGTCGACGCCCTCGCGGAGGTCGCGTCCGCCCGCGATGATGTGCAGTGGCACAACACGGATGTCGTACCGACGGACCAGTTCAGGGTCGATACAACTCGACGAATCTGTGACGACGACGACGGACACGACGCCTACCGTAGGCCCTCCACCGGGACTTCCGCATCCCGATGCACGATCCGGACCGCGTCGCCGACAGCGGCGGCGACACGGCGGTGTCCTTCCCAACCCCAGTGGATCCCGTCGGGATTGGCGTCGTCGGAGAAGACGTTCTCCCGCACCGCTTCGGCGAGATCGACGAGGGGAACCGACTTCTCGGCCGCCCAGCGGGTGATCGCGCGTGCCGCGGGGAGCCGGCCGGCATGCACCGACCGGTACTGCTCGCTGCGGTGCACCGACGGCATGGTGCCGATGACGGGCAGATCGGGGCGCATGTATGCCAATGCGTCCCTGATCGTTTCGAGGTACTCGACGCTGACCCGGGGTGGGAGCGCCACCGGTCGCCCGAGCGGTGACAGTCGCGGCTGCAACCACCCGTAGGCGTTACGCGCCGCGCGACGCAGGGCCGGCGGGCGGATGTAGCGCAGGCCCTCCCGCAGTGCGGTGGGCAGCGGGGACGGGAGGGTGTCCATCCCGCCCACGGCCAGGACGACGGCTCCGGCGTGCGGGATCGCGGCCCACACCCGCGGGTCCTGGGTCATGGCCCACCACGCGTCGCGTGTGGTCCACCCGATCCGGGCGACGAGTTCGACGTCCCATCCGAGTTCGGCCGCGACCAGGTTGGGCCAGATCTGCGGATGGTCGGCGGGCAGGCCGCCCTTCGGGCCGTAGTAGCTCAGGGAGTCACCGATCACCAGCAGGACCGGGCGCTGCGGGGCGGCGTCGGTTCCGATCGGCGTGGGTTCAGAGGACGTCATCGGGCGCCACCGTGGCCGACGCGTTCCAGACGTCGAGGCGCCAGGACGGCACCTCGCCGTATCCGCTGAGCTGCACCCAGCCGGTGTTCCCGAGACCGCCGAGGACGGACCACCGATCGACGGGCAGGTCGAGCAGGGCGGCGGTGAGCGCGGCGATCAGACCCCCGTGTGCGACCAGCACGATGGGCCGATCGCTCCAGTCCTCGTACTTGTCGAGCAGTTCGCCGACGACGGCCATGCTGCGCCGCGCGACGTCGATCCGGTTCTCGCCACCCGGCGGTGCCCAGGTCGCGTCGGCGCGCCACGCGCTGCGCGCGCCCGGGGCCACGGCGTCGACCTCGGTGTGGGTCAGGCCCTGCCATTCGCCGAGATGCGTCTCGCGCAGCCGCGTGTCGATCGCGACCGGCAGCCCGATGCGATCGCCGAGCGCGGTCGCCGTGTCGTAGGCGCGGCGCAGATCGGACGAGACGACGGCGAGCGGATCGAACCGGGCGATCGCGTCGGCGACGGCGAGCGCCTGCTGCCGGCCGAGCTCGGAGAGGTCGGTGTCGAGTTGGCCCTGCATCCGCCGCGTGGCGTTGTACTCGGTCTGGCCGTGGCGCAGCAGCACCAGCTGCCGCACCCGCGGGCTCTGCGAACCCTCCTCCGGACGACTCACACGTCCTCCGGCGAGTCGGCGGCGTCGATCGCCGAACGGGGGCCACCCACACCGTCGACCTCGATGGTCGGGCAGTCCTTCCACAGGCGGTCGAGGGCATAGAAGTTGCGCTCGTCCTCGTGCTGGATGTGCACCACGACGTCGACGTAGTCGAGCAACGTCCACCGTCCCTCGCGGGTGCCCTCGCGGCGGACGGGCTTGTGGCCGGCCTCGCGCAGCTTCTCCTCGACGTTGTCGACGATGGCGTTGACCTGACGCTCGTTGGGTGCGGACGCGATGACGAAGCAATCGGTGATCACCAGTTGCTCGGACACGTCGAGCACCACGACGTCGGTGGCGAGTTTCTCGTCGGCGGCCAGGGCTGCGATTCGGGCCATCTCCGTGGCTTCTGCCGTTGCGCTCACTGCGTGCTCTTTCTCTCGATGGTGCCGGGGGTGTTTCCGTCGAACACCGGGACGGGATCTCCGTGGTGCGTATTCGTGCGGTAGAGCCGGCGTTTGCTGATGTACTGCACCACTCCGTCGGGGACCAGATACCAGACGGGACGGTTCTCGCGGGCCCTCCTGCGGCAGTCCGTGGAGGAGATCGCCAGTGCCGGGATCTCCACCAGGCTCACCGCCTCGGCCGGGAGTTCGTCCAGATGCGGTGCCAGGTGTTCGGCGTGAAGGTCGTATCCGGGCCGGGACACCCCGACGAAGCGGGCGAGGTCGAACAGGGTCTGCCAGTCCTGCCAGGACAGGATCGATCCCAGTGCGTCCGCGCCGGTGATGAAGTACAGATCCGCGTCGGGATACTGCTCGCTGAGATCGCGCAGGGTGTCGACGGTGTAGGTGGGTTTGCGTCGATCGATGTCGACGCGGCTGACGGAGAACCGCGGGTTGGATGCGGTCGCGATCACCGTCATCAGGTAACGGTCCTCGGCGGGGCTGACGTCGCGTCCGGTCTTCTGCCAGGGTTGCCCGGTGGGCACGAAGATCACTTCGTCCAGGTCGAAGCTCGCGGCGACCTCGCTGGCCGCCACGAGGTGTCCGTGGTGGATCGGGTCGAACGTTCCACCCATGACGCCCAGGCGGCGCCTGGGGGCCGAGGGCCGATCCGTTGGCTGATGCACGGTTGTCCAGCTTACGGGTTCACACGGGGAGCAGACTCGCCACCACCGTTGCGAGCTGCTGCGCCGACCGGCACTCGTGCATCGTGACGACCTCGCTGTAGACCCTGGCGGCCGAATCCCCCGAACCCCATTGTCCCTTCGGCTCGGGATTGAGCCAGTGCGCGTGCCGTGCGACGGACACGAGATGTTCGAGGACTTCGAGGTTCGGATTGCGGTAGTTCGTGCGGCCGTCGCCGAGGATCAGCAGCGAGCTGCGGCTGGTGAGGGCGTGGGCGTGGTTCTCGGCGAAGCCGCCGAGGGCGTGTCCGTAGTCGGAGTGACCGTCGTAGGTGATCAGCTCCGCTTCCTTCAGCATCCGCGACATGGACTCGCCCAGATCGGACCCTGCGGCGAAATGATGGGTGACCTCGTCGGCGGTGTCGATGAACGCGAACACGCGCACGCGGGAGAACTGTTCGCGCAGGGCGTGCACGAGCAGCAACGTGAAGTGCGAGAAGCCGGCGACGGAGCCGGAGACGTCGCAGAGCACGACGAGCTCGGGACGCGCCGGACGGGGCTTGCGGTTGACCAGGTCGATGGGCACGCCACCGGTCGACATGGACTTGCGCAGTGTGCGCCGCAGGTCGATGGCGCCGGCACGAGCGCGCCGGCGGCGCGCCGCGAGACGGCTCGCAAGCAGACGCGCGAGCGGCATGACGCTGCGGCGCAGGGCGACGAGTTCCGCGTCGGACGCGCGCAGGAAGTCGACCTCCTCGGCAAGCTTGGGCACCCCGTACTTCTCGACGCGTTCGCGGCCGAGCTGCTCGGCGGTGCGTCGCCGGGTCTCCCGTTCGACCATCGCCCGGAAATCGGCGATGCGCTGGGCGGCGGTGCGCCGCGCGACCTCGCTCTCGTAGGCGGCGTCGTCGCGTTCCTCGCGGGTGCTGTTGCCGAGCAGTCCCTCGAGGATCTTCGTGAGCAGGGTGTCCGGGGAGACGTCGCGAAGCGCCTGATAGGCCGAGAAGGACGGGCCGTTCGACGACGCATACTGGCCGAGTTCCTCGACGATCGCGGAGACGAGCATCTCGGAGGCCTCGAGTGCCTCCGGCGACTCGTCGGACAGCAGCTCGGCGATGAGATCGCGTAGGGCCTCGAAGTCGACCTCCCCCGTGGGGGTGCGTGGGATGCTCGCCTGAGGGTCGGTGGCCTCGCGGCGTCCGATCGCGGGCGGGAACCACAGATCGAACAGGGCGTCGAAGGTCGGCCGGTGTGTGGACCGGCGGAGCAGGGTGCACGCGAGGCCTTCGCGGAGGGCCTCCCGATCGAGGAGATCGAGCACCGTCATGACCCGTCCGGCGTCGACCGTCTCGGACGGCCCGACCGCGATGCCGCGACGGCGCAGCGCCTCGACGAATCCGACCAGGTGCCCGGGCAGTCCGTGGGGTGCCGGGGGCGCCTCGGATCCGGGAAGGTGCGCGGCGGCCATGTCAGTTCAACCGGAGCTCGGCGGCAGCGCGGATCTGGTCGGACTGGTGCTTGAGGATCACGCCGAGCGTGCTGCGCAGCGCGGTGTCGTCGAGGGTGTCGAGTCCTAGTGCGAGCAGGGTGCGACCCCAGTCGATCGTCTCGGCCACCGACGGCACCTTCTTGAGCTGCATGCCGCGGAGCACGCGGACCGTGCGTACGAGTTGGTCGGCGAGCGCGTCGGGCAGATCGGGGACCCGGCTGGCGAGGATGCGTCGTTCGAGGTCGGCGTCGGGGAAGTCCAGGTGCAGGAACAGGCACCGGCGCTTGAGCGCTTCGGACAACTCGCGGGTGGCGTTCGAGGTGAGCACCGCGAACGGCTTGCGGGTGGCCCGGATGGTGCCGAGTTCGGGCACCGTGACCGCGAAGTCACTGAGCACCTCGAGCAGCAGGCCTTCGATCTCCACGTCGGCCTTGTCGACCTCGTCGACGAGCAGCACGGTCGGATCCTCGCGGCGGATCGCGGTGAGCAGCGGCCGCGACAGCAGGAACTCCTCGGAGAAGACGTCTTCCTTGGTGCGGTCCCACGACTCGCCCGCCGCGGCGGTCGCCCCTGCCGACTGGATGCGCAGGATCTGCTTGGCGTGGTTCCACTCGTACAGTGCGCGGGACTCGTCGACGCCCTCGTAGCACTGCAAGCGCACGAGTTCGGCCTCGGAGGTCTCGGCGACGGCGCGGGCAAGTTCGGTCTTGCCCACGCCCGCGGGTCCCTCGATCAGCAACGGCTTGCCGAGGCGATCGGCGAGGAACACCGCGGTCGCGGTGGACTTGTCGGCGAGATAACCGGTACCGGCCAGACGATCGACGACGTCCTGGACGTCCGCGAAGATCGGCGGGGTGGTGGGCAGCGCACGATCCACACTGGTTCCTTTCGTCGGGCCGGTCTCGATCAGGCGGGACGGGTGTGGCCGTCGCCCCACACCACCCACTTCGTCGACGTCAGTTCGGGCAGACCCATCGGGCCGCGAGCGTGCAGCTTCTGGGTGGAGATGCCGATCTCCGCGCCGAATCCGAACTGCTCGCCGTCCGTGAACGCCGTCGAAGCGTTGACCATAACGGCTGCGGCGTCCACGCGCGTCGTGAACTCCCGAGCCGCGGCGAGGTCCGAGGTGACGATCGCCTCGGTGTGGCCGGTGCCGTAACGGTCGATGTGATCGACGGCCGCGTCGAGGTCGTCGACCACCGCGAGGGCGACGTCGAGCGAGAGGTACTCGTCGGACCAGTCCTGGTCGGTCGCGGGCACGAGGCCGGGCAGGTCGCCGTGGACCGTCACGCTGTGTTGCTGGAATGCCTGCAGGAGCTTCGGGACGGCGGTGTCGGCGATCGCCTCGTCGACGAGGATCGTCTCGGCGGTGTTGCACACGCTGGGCCGGCGGGTCTTCGCGTTGATCACGATCTTCTCCGCCATCTCCAGATCGGCCGCGGAGTGGACGTAGACGTGGCAGTTGCCGGTGCCCGTCTCGATCGTGGGGACGGTCGCGTCGCGCACCACCGCGGCGATCAGACCGGCGCCACCGCGCGGGATCACGACGTCGACCAGGCCTCGGGCCTGGATCAGATGCGTGACCGACGAGCGGTCGGCGCTCGGCAGCAGCTGCACGGCATCGGCGGGGATGCCCCGGCTCTCGAGCGAGGCGCGCAGCACCTCGACGAGCGCGGCGTTGGAGCGGGCCGCGGACGACGAGCCGCGCAGCAGCGCGGCGTTGCCGGACTTCAGGGCGAGACCGAATGCGTCGACCGTGACGTTGGGCCGTGCTTCGTAGACCATGCCGACCACGCCGAGCGGGACGCGCACCTGGCGCAGCTCGAGACCGTTCGGCAGCGTCGAGCCGCGGACGACGCCGCCGATCGGGTCGGGCAGTCCGGCCACCTGGCGCAGGCCGGCGGCGATCCCGTCGATCCGGGCAGAGGTCAGGCGCAGCCGGTCGAGGATGGCCTCTTCGGTGCCACCGGCGCGGGCGGCCTCGATGTCCTCCGCGTTCGCGGCGAGGACGGTGTCGGCGGCGGCGAGCAGAGCGTCGGCCGCGGCGTGCAGAGCCGCGTCCTTCTCGATGGTGGTGAGCAACGCGAGACGACGGGAGGCCACGCGGGCGCGACGCGCGGCTTCGTGGACGGCCTCACGGGTGTCCGTGCCGGCGTCGGTCGCAGCTGAGTCGGGGGTCACGGCAGTCATGTATCCAGCCTAGTCGGATCCTCGCGGAAGCCGACAGGCCGTGTGCCGTCAGCGCAGGCCGGTGCCCCGCGCCAGCGCCGTCTCCACCAGGATCGACAGCAGCTCGGCATACTCCACTCCGGTGGCGTCCCACATCCGCGGGTACATCGAGATGGAGGTGAATCCGGGCATCGTGTTGATCTCGTTGATCACCGGTCCGTCCTCGGTGACGAAGAAGTCGACGCGGGACAGGCCGTGGCAGTCGAGGGCGCGGAACGCCCGGACCGCGAGTTCGCGGATCCGGTCGGAGGTCTCTTCGTCGAGCTTGGCCGGGACGTCGAACTCGCAGACGTCGTCGAGGTACTTCGTGTCGAAGTCGTAGAACGCCTCGTGGTCGCCGGAGGTGTCGGGCATGCGGATCTCGGCGACGACACTCGCGCGGACGTCGCCGTCCGGGAACTCGAGCACGCCGCACTCCACCTCGCGGCCGATGATCGCGGACTCGACGATGACCTTGGGGTCGTGCTGCCGGGCCTTCGCGACGGCGTCGTCGAAGGCGGCCCAGTCGGCCACGCGACTGATGCCGATGGACGATCCGCCGCGGGCGGGCTTGACGAAGACGGGCAGGCCGAGGCGGGTCTTCTGCTCCTCGGTGAGGGTCGCGGTGCCGGGACGCAGGACGATCTGGAAGCCGACGGGCAGGCCTTCGGCCGCGAGCAGTTTCTTGGTGAACTCCTTGTCCATCCCGGCGGCGCTGGCAAGAACCCCGGGACCGACGTACGGGATGTCCGCGAGTTCGAGCAGACCCTGGATGGTGCCGTCCTCGCCGTAGGCGCCGTGCAGGACGGGGAACACCACGTCGACCGAGGCGAGCACCCGGCCGTAGGAGCCCTCGTCGAGGGCGACGATGTCGCCACCGCGGGTCGGATCCGCGGTGAGGACGAGATCGGAGCCGTCGCCTGCGACGACGGGCAGTTCGCGACCGGCCGCGGCGAGGCCGGCCGGGTCCGCGTCGCCGAGGACCCATGCGCCCTCGGGAGTGATGCCGATGGGCACGACCTCGTACTTCTCCGGATCCAGGTTGCGCAGGATGCTCCCTGCCGAGATGCAGGAGACGGAATGTTCGTTGCTGCGACCACCGAAGACGACGGCCACCCGGGTTCGGGGCATACTCACGTGTCGAACCGTACCGGGTGGCGATCTCCGCGTGTCGAGCGAGTCCTACGCGGGTGGGGCCGGACACCCTGCTATGTCTCCGCGGGCTCCGGTCTCCCTCGGTGGAGGGTCGTCTCCTTCAGCGCCGCGTCGAGATCGGCGAGCAGATCCGCGGTGTCCTCGATTCCGCACGACAACCGGACGAATCCCTCCGGCACCGCATCGCCCCATCGTGCGCGACGATCCGCTGTCGTGTGGATACCGCCGAAGCTGGTGGCGGGTGCGACGAGCGTGGCCGCGCGGACGAAGCGGTGCACCTCGTCGCGGCCGGGTAGCCGGAAGGTGACGAGGGGGCCGAAGCGGCTCATCTGGCCGGCCGCCACGGCGTGGGCGGGGTCGCCGGCGAGTCCGGGATAGCGGACGTCCGTGACAGCGGCGTGCTCGAGCAGCATCCCGGCGACGGCGAGCGCGTTGGCGCACTGCCGTTCGAAGCGCAGTCCGGCGGTGCCGAGGCTGCGGTGCGCGAGCCAGGTCTCGAAGGGTCCCAGCACGGTTCCCGACAACAGTCGTTCCCGGTCGATCGCGGGCAGCAGTTCGGGATCGGCGACGGCGATGTATCCGAACAGCAGGTCACTGTGTCCGCTGAGCGATTTCGTCCCGCTGGCCACCACGACGTCGGCGCCGAGGTCGAGGGGCAGCTGGCCCAGGGGTGTGGCGGTGGTGTTGTCGACGAGCAGGAGCGCGTCGGAGACGTGGCACGCGGTCGCGATCGCGCGCAGGTCGACAGTGTCGAGGCCTGGATTCGACGGGGTCTCGACCAGTACGACGGAATTGTCGGGAGCGGTCACCAGAACGTCGGTCAGGGTGCCGTCACCGAACTCCGCGACCGACATCTCGACGACCTTCACTCCGTGCGGCGCCAGGAATTCCTGCGCGTACGCGCGCACCTGGTAGTAACCGTCGGAGGGGACGACGACCGTGCCGCCCGGGGCCACGAGGGATCGCAGGGCGACCGTGATCGCCGACATTCCCGAGCCGACGACGCGGGCGGCCGAGGCGTGCTCGAGGTCGGCGAGCGCCGATTCGAGTGCGCGCCAGCCGGGATTCGAGGCCCGCGCATAGGTGTCGACGTCGTCGCGCTCGTCCTCCCCGAGGAGATACGGCGCCGCGAAGACCGGTCCCGCCTGCAGCGGGGAGCCCGGAACACCCTCGTGTGCAACTGCCTTCACACAGCGAGTCGAATCGCCCGTCATGCCACTCATTCCGGCTTGATCCGGCGTCCGAGCAGCTGCCCGATCGCGTCCTGCACCGACATGCCTTCGTGGCACACGCGGTGCACGGCGTCGGTGAGCGGCATCTCGACGTCGTAACTCGCTGCGAGGGCGCGGACCGAGGTGCACGACTTGACCCCTTCGGCCACCTGACCGTGGGTGGCCTCCTGCGCGCTCTCGAGGGACTCACCGCGGCCGAGTCGTTCGCCGAACGAACGGTTGCGGGACAACGGGGACGTACATGTGGCGACAAGATCGCCGACACCGGCGAGACCGGCGAGCGTGGCCGGCTTGGCCCCGAGGGCGGTTCCGAGCCGGGTGATCTCGGCGAGACCGCGGGTGATGATGCTCGCGACGGTGTTCTCACCGAGCCCGACCCCGGCGGCCATGCCGCACGCGAGGGCAATGACGTTCTTGCAGGCGCCGCCGACCTCGCAGCCGATGACGTCGGAGTTCGTGTACGGACGGAAATATTTTGTTGCGCAGGATTTCTGGATCTCCATGGCGCGGGTGGAATCGGGGCACGCGATGACGGTCGCGGCCGGTTGCCCCTCGGCGATCTCACGGGCGAGGTTGGGGCCGGACAGCACGGCGATGCGATTCTGCTCGGCGCCGGTGACCTGACCGATCAGCTGACTCATGCGCATCAGGGTGCCGCTCTCGATTCCCTTGGCGAGACTGAGAAGTGTCGCGTCCGGTCCGATATCTGCCTTCCACTCCTCGAGATTGGTACGCAGGGTCTGACTCGGGACGGCGAGGACCACGAAATCGGCGCCCTCGAGGGCCACCCGATGATCGGCCGTCGCCTTCAGCGAGTGCGGCAGTTTCACACCGGGTAGATAGTCGGAGTTCTCGTGCCGCTCGGCGATGCCACGCGCCACCTCCTCGCGCCGCGCCCAGATCGTCACGTCCGTTCCGGCGTCGGCCAGCACCTTGGCGTACGCCGTCCCCCACGAACCCGCGCCCAGAACTGCTGCTGTGGTCACGCCATCCTCACTCTCATCCGATGCCCGGCACTCACGCTCGCGATCGGCCTGGAGCGGGCGGTCGCGACCGGTTCGGTCCGGGCGGTCACCACCCACGGTCGCACCCAGTATCGCGCAGGCTCCACCGACACCGCGCCGGGTCGGAGGACGGACCGCACACGACCCGGTCGCACCGGGCGGTCGTGCGGTTCGTCACCTGGCGCGACCGTGCGATTCGATACTGATGGCACAATCGGGCAATGCCCGCGACGCACGTGCTCGTTCCCGTCAAGGCCCTCGGCCTGGCGAAGTCGCGGCTCTCGCACGTCCTCGACCCGGCAGCACGGGAATCACTGGTGCTTGCGATGCTGCAGGACACCGTGACGGCGGCGCTGTCCGCCGGAGACGTGACGGTCACCGTCGTCACCGCCGACGAGCGGGTCGCGGCCGCGGCGCTGGACTGCGGCGCGGACGTCCTCCCCGATCCGGTGCGTCCCGACTCCCCCGACCCACTGAACTCCGCACTGCTCGCAGCGGCCCGCCGGGCGCGGGAGCACGCACCCGGCGCCGAACTCGTGGCGTTGCAGGCCGACCTTCCGTCCCTGCGGCCCGAGGATTTCGTGCTCGCACGCGAGACTGCGCGGCGGACCGGAACGGCCGTGGTCGTCGACCACACGGCGAGCGGTACGACGGCATTGCTGCACTGCGTGAGCGGCACCCTGCCGCCACTGTCGTTCGGTCCGGGATCGGCCGGTCGCCACATCGATGCCGGTGCGTACCCGGTACCGGACGCCCTCCCCGGACTGCGACTCGATGTGGACACACCGGACGATCTTGCCGCCGCACTGCAACTCGGCGTCGGACCGGCCACCGCGGCCGTGCTCGACACGGTCGAGTTCCCCCTGTGCCACCCGTGCGACAGCGCTGCAGGGAGCCGTCGCTCTGCAACAATGGACTCGTGACCAACGGCGATTCCCCCGATCCCACGAGTTCCGAGCACGCGGCACCATCCGGTGCCGCACGACCCGCCGGTCGCGTAGCGACCGCCACCAGCGCCCCTCCGGCCGCGACGGGACTGCAGTCGAGGACCGATCACGACAACACGCTTCCCGTCGACCGCTATCTCAACCGCGAACAGAGCTGGCTCGATTTCAACGCCCGCGTTCTCGCGCTCGCGGAGGACACCTCGCAGCCGTTGCTCGAACGCGCCAAGTTCCTCGCGATCTTCGCGTCGAATCTCGACGAGTTCTACATGGTGCGGGTCGCCGGGCTGAAACGTCGCGCCGAGACGGGGTTGTCGGTCCGGTCCGCGGACGGACTGACCCCGCGCGCCCAGCTCGCGCTCATCGCGTCGAGCACGCGCGAACTCGCCGGTCGCCAGGCGCAGGTCTTCCTCGACTCGGTCATGCCCGCCCTGGCGGCCGAAGGCATCTCGATCATCCGATGGGCGGATCTGACGGAGGACGAACGCCGACGACTGACACAGTATTTCGCCGACCAGGTCTTCCCGGTCCTGACGCCGCTCGCGGTCGATCCCGCACACCCCTTCCCGTACATCAGCGGCCTGTCCCTGAACCTCGCTGTCACGGTCAAGGATTCGCAGTCGTCCGGTGAACACTTCGCGCGCGTGAAGGTGCCCGACAACGTCGATCGGTTCGTCCGGGTCGATCGCGCGGGTTCGTCGCACGGACTGCCGGCCTTCCTCCCGCTCGAGGAGCTGATCGCCGCCCATCTCGACGTGTTGTTCCCGGGCATGGAGATCGTCGAGCACCACGCATTCCGCGTCACCCGCAACGCCGACTTCGAGGTCGAGGAGGACCGCGACGAGGATCTCCTTCAAGCCCTCGAACGCGAACTCGCCCGGCGGCGCTTCGGATCTCCCGTGCGGCTCGAGGTGTCGGACGACATGACCGAGCACATGCTCGACCTCCTGTTGCGCGAACTCGACGTCGATCGGGTGGACGTCGTCCAGTTGCCCGGGCTGCTCGATCTGTCGTCGCTGTGGCAGGTGCACGCCGTCGACCGACCGGATCTGAAGGACGCCCCCTTCGTGCCGGCGACCCATCCCGCCTTCGGCGAGCGAGAGACACCGAAGAGCGTGTTCTCCACCCTGCGCGAGGGCGACATCCTCGTCCACCACCCGTACGACTCGTTCTCCACGAGCGTGCAACGGTTCATCGAGCAGGCCGCCGCCGACAGCCAGGTCCTCGCGATCAAGCAGACGCTGTACCGGACGTCGGGCGACTCCCCCATCGTCAACGCCCTGATCGCCGCTGCCGAAGCGGGCAAGCAGGTCGTCGCGCTCGTGGAGATCAAGGCACGCTTCGACGAGCAGGCCAACATCAAGTGGGCGCGCAAGCTCGAACAGGCCGGTGTCCACGTCGTATACGGACTCGTAGGTCTGAAGACACACTGCAAGACCTGTCTGGTCGTGCGGCGCGAGGGTTCGACGATCCGCCGCTACTGCCACATCGGCACCGGCAACTACAACCCGAAGACCGCTCGTCTCTACGAGGACGTCGGCCTGCTCACGTCGTCACCCGAGATCGGCGCCGACCTCACCGACCTGTTCAACACCCTCACCGGGTACTCCCGGAAGGCGCAGTACCGCAATCTGCTCGTCGCACCGCACGGAGTCCGCAAGGGCATCATCGAACGCGTCGAGCGTGAGATCGAGCACCACGCGGCCGGTCGCCCCAGCGGGATCCGGCTCAAGGCCAACGCCCTCGTCGACGAGCAGGTGATCGACGCGCTCTACCGCGCGTCGCGGGCGGGGGTGCGGACCGAGGTGGTCGTGCGCGGGATCTGTGCCCTCAAGCCGGGCGTGCCCGGCCTGAGCGAGAACATCACGGTGCGCTCGATTCTGGGGCGGTTCCTCGAACATTCGCGGTTGTTCCATTTCCGGGGCAGCGACGAGTACTGGATCGGTAGCGCCGACATGATGCACCGGAACCTCGACCGTCGCGTCGAGGTGATGGTGCAGGTGAAGAACACCCGGCTCGCAGCGCAGCTGGACGGCATCTTCGATTCCGCGCTCGACCCGGCCACCCGCTGCTGGATTCTCGAGGGCGACGGCACCTGGACGGCGTCCCCCGAGCCGGGAACCGCTGCCCGCGACCACCAGGTCGAACTCATGCGTAGTCGTGCGTCCTGAGGTGGAGGGAACGTTGACCGAATCACGCGACAAGCCCGTGAAGGCCAACATCTTCGCGGCGGGCGCGGTCCTGTGGCGTCCTGTCGACGAGAACGCTCCGGACGATGTGCAGGTCGCGCTCGTGCATCGCCCGCGCTACAACGACTGGTCCTTTCCGAAGGGCAAGCTCGACGCGGGAGAGACGGCCGTGGTTGCCGCGGTGCGGGAGATCGAGGAGGAGACCGGATTCCGCTCCGCGCTCGGCAGTAGTCTCGGGAAGGTCGTCTACCCCGTTCCGGGTCACCGCAAGCTCAAGCGGGTGGACTACTGGGCTGCGCGGTGCCTCGACGGGCAGTTCGCGCCCAATGACGAGGTTGACGAATTGCGTTGGGTGTCCCCCGAAGAGGCATTCGACCTGTTGTCCTATCCGATGGACCGCAGCGTCCTGCGCCGGTTCCGCCGGGTGCCGTTGGACACGACCACGGCGCTGATCGTGCGGCACGCCAAGGCCGGAAGTCGGAAGAAGTACAAGGGCGACGACCGTTACCGGCCCCTCGATGCGTCCGGACGGGCGCAGGCCGAGGCTCTCGTTCCGCAGTTGACGGCATTCGGCGGCGACAGCGTGGTGTCCGCCGACCGCACCCGGTGCATCGCCACGGTCGAACCCTTCGCCTCCCGGCACGGACTCGAGATCGCGATCGAGCCGTCCCTGTCGGAGGAGGAGTACCGCGCCGATCCGGACCGCGGCCGCAAGCGGGCGCTGGAGATCGCGTCCGGTCCCGGCACTCCCGTGATCTGCAGTCAGGGCAAGGTGATCCCGCCGCTGCTGGAGTGGTGGGCCGAGCGCGACGGTCTCGCGCTGCCTCCGGCGCGGAACCGGAAGGCGAGCATGTGGGTGTTGTCGCTGCGCGGCGATCGTCTCGTCGCAGCCGACCACCTCGACAGCCCTCTTCCCACGGGCCGTCCACCGGCGGACGACGAGAGCATCTGACCGAGTACACACGACGGCGGCCACCGGATGTCTGGTGGCCGCCGTCGTCTCACCTGTGCGGCTCGCACGTGTGCGAGCCGCATCGCGGGTGGGTGTTACTTCTTGGTGCTCTTGCGGGCCGTGGTCTTCTTGGCCGGGCTCTTCTTGGCCGCGGTCTTCTTGGCCGCGGTCGACTTGGTGGCGGTGGTCTTCTTCGCCGGAGTCGACTTGGCCGCCGTGGTCTTCTTCGCCGCGGTGGTCTTCTTCGCCGCGGTCGACTTGGTGGCGGTGGTCTTCTTCGCCGGAGTCGACTTGGCCGCCGTGGTCTTCTTCGCCGCGGTGGTCTTCTTCGCCGGAGTCGACTTGGTGGCGGTGGTCTTCTTCGCCGCCGTGGTCTTCTTCGCTGCGGTGGTCTTCTTCGCCGCGGTCGACTTGGTCGCCGTGGTCTTCTTCGCCGCCGTGGTCTTCTTCGCCGCCTTCTTCGCTGCCGCGGTCTTCTTGGCCGCTGCAGCTGCACCGCGCTTCACGGCCGGACCCGAAGCCGGGAGCTTCTGGGTGCCCGCGATGATGTTCTTGAAGGACTGGCCGGGACGGAAGGCCGGCACCGAGGTCGGCTTGACCTTGACCGTCTCACCCGTGCGCGGGTTCCGCGCGACACGCGCGGCCCGACGACGCTTCTCGAAGACACCGAATCCGGTGATGGTGACGCTCTTACCGTCGTGCACGGCGCGAACGATCGCGTCCACGATGTGCTCGACGGCCGCGGTGGCGGTGCGCCTGTCCGAACCGAGTTTCTCGGTCAGAACGTCGATCAGTTCTGCCTTGTTCATTGATTTCCTCCGCACATACACGGTCCACCGTCAGACCGACTCCAGTCCACGGTAGACCCGCAAACGGGCAAGAGTCTATGTGCCACGCGGATTCTCATGCAAATAACCTCCGGGCCCGGCCCGACGGGAGCGTCGGACCGGACCCGGAGAAGGCGCGTTCGGGGGTGTTTTCAGGGCGCCGGAAGGGTACTCGGTTTCCATGACGGCCTTGACTTTTCGTACTCGGAAATCGCGTCTACCTGGCGCAATGTCAATCCGATGTCGTCGAGACCCTCCAGCAGACGCCACCGCGTGTAGTCGTCAATGGTGAACGGCACCACGGTGGTTCCGGCGGTCACCGTCCGGTTCTCGAGATCCACTTCCAGTTCGAGTCCGGGCTGCTGCTCGATGAGCTTCCACAGCAGTTCGACGTCGTCCTGCGAGACCTGAGCGGCGAGCAGACCGGCCTTTCCGGCGTTGCCCCGGAAGATGTCGGCGAAGCGGGACGAGATCACGACCCGGAATCCGTAATCCGACAACGCCCACACGGCATGCTCACGCGAGGAGCCGGTGCCGAAATCCGGTCCGGCGACGAGAACGCTGCCGCGGTCGAAGGGCGGGGTGTTGAGGACGAAGGACGGGTCGTTGCGCCATGCGGCGAACAGACCGTCCTCGAATCCCGTACGGGTGACGCGCTTCAGGTACACGGCCGGGATGATCTGATCCGTGTCGACATTGGAGCGGCGCAGCGGGACGCCGATGCCCCTGTGGGTGGTGAAGGCTTCCATGGAAAATTCTCCTCGTCGGTCCTGTGGTCTAGTCCAGATCCGCCGGCGCGGAAAGCGTTCCCCGCACCGCGGTTGCGGCGGCCACGGCCGGCGAGACGAGATGCGTCCGTCCGCCCTTGCCCTGCCGTCCTTCGAAATTCCGGTTCGAGGTCGACGCGGAACGCTCGCCCGGCGCCAACTGGTCGGGGTTCATGCCCAGGCACATCGAGCACCCGGCCTGACGCCACTCGGCCCCTGCGGCGGTGAAGATCTCGCCGAGACCCTCCTCCTCCGCCTGCGCGCGCACCCGCATCGAACCCGGCACGACGAGCATCCGGACGCCGTCGGCGACCTTGCGGCCCTGCAGGACATCCGCCACGGCACGCAGATCCTCGATGCGGCCGTTGGTGCACGAGCCGACGAAGACGGTGTCGATCTTCACGTCGCGCAGCGGCATGCCCGGTTCGAGATCCATGTAGCGCAACGCCTTTTCCGCTGCAGACCGCTCGGTTTCGTCGGCGATCTCCTCGGGTACCGGAACGCTGGACCCGAGCGCAGCGCCCTGGCCCGGGTTGGTGCCCCACGTGACGAAGGGGGTCAGAGCGCTGCCGTCGATGTGGACCTCGGCGTCGAAAACCGCGTCGTCGTCGGTCTTCAGCTGCTCCCACGCCTCCACGGCAGCATCCCAGTCGGCGCCCTTCGGGGCGTGCGGGCGGCCCTTGATGAACTCGTAGGTGGTCTCGTCGGGGGCGATCATGCCGGCGCGGGCGCCCGCCTCGATCGACATGTTGCAGATGGTCATCCGCGCTTCCATCGACAGTGCGCGGATCGCCTCGCCGCGGTACTCGAGGACGTAGCCCTGTCCGCCGCCGGTGCCGATCTTCGCGATGATCGCGAGGATGAGGTCCTTGCTCGTCACTCCCGGCGCGAGGGTGCCGCCGACGTTGATGGCCATCGTCTTGAACGGCCGCAGCGACAACGTCTGTGTCGCCATGACGTGTTCGACCTCACTGGTGCCGATGCCCATCGCCAGTGCGCCGAAGGCGCCGTGGGTGGAGGTGTGGCTGTCGCCGCACACCACCGTCATGCCGGGCTGCGTGAGACCGAGCTGCGGGCCGACCACGTGGACGATGCCCTGATCGAGGTCGCCCATGGGGTGCAGACGGACACCGAACTCCTCGCAGTTGCGGCGCAGGGTCTCGACCTGTGTGCGCGAGACCGGGTCGGCGATCGGCTTGTCGATGTCCACCGTGGGGACGTTGTGGTCCTCGGTGGCGATCGTGAGGTCGGGACGCCGCAGCGGGCGTCCTGCCAGCCGCAGACCGTCGAAGGCCTGCGGGCTGGTCACCTCGTGTACGAGATGCAGGTCGATGTAGATCAGGTCCGGCTGTCGCGCCGATCCCTCTCCTTCACCGCGCACGACCACGTGCTGGTCCCACACCTTTTCCGCCAGAGTCTTTCCAGCCATCTTCTCCACCTTGTCGTACGTGACGAACGCGGGATCCCGGGGGCTGTCCGGCCGCGTATGGCGTCGTCCCCACCGTTCTCGGCATGCGATATGCTTCCCATTATGCGAGACGGAGGTATCGACCTATGAGACAGCATAGCGGGATCGGAGTGCTGGACAAAGCGATGACAGTCCTCCATGCAGTTGCCGAACAGCCGTGCAACCTCAACGAGTTGTGCGCGCGGACCGGCCTGCCCCGTGCCACGGCGCACCGTCTCGCCGTGGGTCTCGAGGTCCACCGCCTCCTCATGCGCGACAGCGACGGACAGTGGCGTCCCGGCCCCGGACTGGCCGAATTGTCCGCGGGCGCAGGCGACACGCTCGTCGAGGCCGCCTCGCTCGTCCTCCCCCGTCTGCGCGAGATCACCGGCGAGAGCGTGCAGTTGTACCGCCGCGAGGGCACCCAGCGGGTCTGCGTCGCCGCTCTCGAACCGCCGACCGGTCTGCGCGACTCGGTCCTCGTCGGCGCACGCCTTCCGATGACGGCCGGCTCCGGCGCGAAAGTTCTGCTCGCCTGGGCCGATACGGCGACCCAGCGCGCCATCCTCCCCGACGCGGCCTTCGGTGAACGCGTGCTCGTCGAGGTCCGCCGCCGCGGCTGGGCGCAGAGCGCCGCCGAACGCGAACCCGGTGTGGCGTCGGTCGCCGCACCCGTACGCGACAGCAGCGGTGGCGTGATCGCCGCGATCTCCGTATCGGGCCCCATCGACCGCATGGGCCGCCGACCGGGCGCCCGCTGGGCCGCCGACCTCCTCGCCGCCGCAGAAGCGCTCCAGAAGCGTCTCTGAGGCCGACCGCATGCCCGTGTCCCTCCCGGGTGGAGCCCAGGAGGGACACGGGCGGGGCGGGAGGAAGACAGCCGTGCGGCCCCACGCTCTGCCAGAGTGCTTCGCATGGGAACCAACCGCCGCGCAGGCATCACGATGACGGAGTCGGAGATCGACGAGTTCCTCCACCGCAGCCGGGTCGCGAACCTGGCGACCCTCGGACCGACGGGCACCCCGCACCTCGTCGCCATGTGGTACGCGGTGCTCGACGGGGAGATCTGGTTCGAGACGAAGGCGAAATCGCAGAAGGTCGTCAACCTCCGGCGCGACGATCGCGTGACCGTCCTCGTCGAGGCCGGCGACACCTACGACCAGTTGCGTGGCGTCTCGATCGAGGGGCGGGCGGAGATCGTGGACGACCACGACCGCCTGTT
This sequence comes from Rhodococcus sp. IEGM1339, assembly GCF_050321925.1. Classification (NCBI taxonomy): domain Bacteria; kingdom Bacillati; phylum Actinomycetota; class Actinomycetes; order Mycobacteriales; family Nocardiaceae; genus Rhodococcus; species Rhodococcus sp. IEGM1339. The sequence goes on along the minus strand of NZ_JBNQFT010000005.1, from coordinate 102,661 downwards.
CGAGGTCTGCCGCGACGTATGGGAGCGGTACACCGCCCCGTACACGGAGGAGGCGCGCCCCGCGGTGGAGCAGATGATGCACAAACGGGTGGCCGTCCGTGTGGTGCCCGCGCGGGTGCGTTCGTGGGATCACTGCAAGCTCGGGATGCCTGCCATGGAGATCGGCGGCACGACGGCCGCCTATCTTCCGTCCGCCGCGCACTGACCGCCCATACGCGAAAGGCTCTCCGATCGATGATCGGAGAGCCTTCGTGGTTGTACCCCCGATGGGATTCGAACCCACGCTACCGCCGTGAGAGGGCGGCGTCCTAGGCCGCTAGACGACGGGGGCCTGGAACTTTCCGAGGAATCGACGAGCCGACGCCTCCGAGAGAAGAACACCCACCGACCCGGAGATCGGTGGGTAGTCCGTTGTACCCCCGATGGGATTCGAACCCACGCTACCGCCGTGAGAGGGCGGCGTCCTAGGCCGCTAGACGACGGGGGCCTATGGAACTTCTTCTCTTCGCTTCCCGAAGGAAGCTCAGCCAGCATAGCTGGCTGAGACGTTGCGGGCAAACCGCCGCGTCTCAGCTGGGGTACCAGGACTCGAACCTAGAATGGCTGAACCAGAATCAGCTGTGTTGCCAATTACACCATACCCCAATGGTTTGTTCCTTCGGCCTGCCCTGCGGGCGTTGTGGCCTCCGTTCCGAACCGAGAAGAAGATTAGCACCAACCCCGCCACCAACTACAAATCGGCTGGTCAGAGGAGTGCAATCGAGCTCAGGACGAACTCGGTGGCATGAAATCGAGCCCGGAACGAGTTCGGCCCGTCGCCGGCGGGTGCCGACGACGGGCCGAGAGCGACCATGCAGGGGTCAGGCGATGCGCGCCCGCCCGGCACGCAGTCGTGCAAGGGTGCGCTCACGGCCGAGCAGTTCCATCGACTCGTAGAGCGGCGGGCTGACGTGCGAGCCCGTCACCGCGACCCGCACGGGAGCGAAGGCCTTCCTCGGCTTCAGTTCGAGCCCCTCGATCAGTGCGCTCTTGAGCGCCTCCTCGATCGCCGGCGTGGTCCACTCGGTCAGGCCCTCGAGGGCGGCGACGGAGGCGTCGAGCACGGGCGCGGCATCCTCCTTGAGATTCTTCGCCGCGGAGACCTCGTCGAGCGTGAAGTCGGCGTCGTCGACGAACAGGAACTTCAGCAGGTCCCACGCGTCCCCGAGAACGACGATACGGGTCTGTACGAGGTCGGCGGCCGTCCGGAAGAGCGCGTCGTCGACGTCGGCCCCGATCCGGCCGTGCTCGACGAGGTACGCCTTCAGCCGGATCGCGAACTCCTCCGGCTCGAGCAGGCGGATGTGCTCGGCGTTGATGGCGTCGGCCTTCTTCTGGTCGAACCGGGCGGGGTTCGAGTTGACCTTGGAGATCTCGAAGGCCGCGACCATCTCGTCGAGGGAGAACACGTCGCGGTCGTCGGCGAGACCCCAGCCGAGCAGAGCGAGGTAGTTGAGCAGGCCCTCGGGGATGAACCCGCGATCGCGGTGCAGGAAGAGGTTGGACTCCGGGTCGCGCTTGGAGAGCTTCTTGTTGCCCTGCCCCATCACGAACGGCAGGTGGCCGAACTCGGGCGTGAAATCGGTGACGCCGATGCGCTGCAGCGCCGCGTACAGCGCAAGCTGACGCGGGGTGGACGACAGCAGGTCCTCGCCGCGCAGGACGTGTGTGATCTTCATCAGCGCGTCGTCGACGGGATTGACGAGCGTGTAGAGCGGGATGCCGTTGCCGCGGGTCAGCGCGAAGTCGGGCACCGAGCCCGCCTTGAAAGTGGTCTCGCCGCGGACCAGGTCGTTCCACGTGAGGTCCTCTTCGGGCATGCGCAGTCGCACGACCGGCTTGCGCCCCTCGTCGAGGAATGCCTGCCGCTGCTCCGGGGTGAGGTCGCGGTCGAAGTTGTCGTAGCCGAGCTTCGGGTCGCGGCCGGCGGCCTTGTGCCGCTCCTCGACCTCTTCCGGCGTCGAGAACGACTCGTAGGCCTCACCGGAGTCGACGAGCTTCTGCACGATCTCGAGGTGAAGGTCGCGTCGCTGCGACTGCCGGTACGGCTCGTACGGTCCGCCGACCTCCGGACCCTCGTCCCATTCGAGACCAAGCCACCGGAGGGCGTCGAGGATCGCCTGGTACGACTCCTCGGTGTCGCGTGCGGCGTCGGTGTCTTCGATGCGGAACACGAAGGTGCCGCCGTGATGACGCGCGAAAGCCCAATTGAACAGGGCGGTGCGCACCAGACCCACATGCGGGGTTCCGGTCGGTGACGGGCAGAAACGTACGCGTACTTCGCTGGTGGTCATGACTCGCTCAGGGTTGAGGATCGACGGGAGACCTTCCCAGGCTATCCGCCCCGCAGCGAGCTCCGGTCAGGATCCCTTGGCGACGACCGGATTCGTGAGCGTTCCGATGCCCTCGACGGTGATCGAGACTGTGTTGCCCGGCTCGATCGGTCCGACACCTTCGGGAGTGCCGGTGAGGATGACGTCGCCCGGCAGCAGGGTCATGACACCGGAGATCCATTCGATGAGCTTCGGGATGTCGTGCACCATCTTCGAGGTGCGGCTGCGTTGGCGGATCTGCCCGTCGACCTCCGCCGAGATCTCGAGATCGGAAGGGTCGATGTCGGTTTCGATCCACGGACCGAGCGGGCAGAAGGTGTCGTGGCCCTTGGCTCGGCCCCACTGGCCGTCCTTGCGCTGATGGTCGCGCGCGGAAACGTCGTTGGCGATCGTGTAGCCGAGGATCGCCTCCCGGGCCTTCGCGGCGGGGACGTCCTTGCAGGGACGCCCGATGACCACGGCGAGTTCGGCCTCGTGATGGACGAGCGAGGTGGTGGGCGGAATCACGATGGGCGCGCCCGGGCCCACGATCGACGTGTTGGGCTTGAGGAAGATCATCGGCTCGTCGGGGACCTCGTTGCCCGACTCGGCGGCGTGGGCGGCGTAGTTGCGACCGACCGCGATCACCTTGGTGGCGAGGATCGGGGCGAGAATCCGCACGTCGGCGAGGGGCCAGCTCCGGCCCGTGAAGGTGGGGTTCCCGAAAGGATGCTCGGCGATCTCCTTCGCCGTCGCGGACTTCCCCTCCCCTTCGATGCTCACGAACGCGACACCATCCGGGCTGGCAATTCGACCAAGGCGCATGTCCGGAGTCTAACGGTGCGCGCACACTGCGATCGACGCCCGGGTGCCGCGGGTATAGAGTCCGACCAAGATTTCATATAACGGTACGACTTTCTCGGATAGTGGGACTCATGGACACTCCGGACATCGGTCGGCGCCGATGGCTGATCCTGGCCCTCGGCGTCCTCGCCCAGGCCTCCCAGGCCACCGTCATCAACGGCGTCGCCTTCCTCATCCCAATCCTGAACCAGGAGGGTGGCTTCACCCTCGCCCAGGCCGGAACCCTCGCCGGCGCACCGATCCTCGGCGGCGTGTTCACGCTCGTCGTGTGGGGCGCGATCGCCGACCGGTTCGGCGAACGTCTCGCGCTGGCCGCCGGACTCGGGATCGCGGCCGTCTCGATGGGACTCGCGAGCGCGACCACCTCACTGGACCTGTCCCGCACCACCTCCGCAGCACTGCTCGGCCTATTGCTGATGTGTGCGGGAGCCGGCGCCGTGAGCGCCAATTCGGCGAGCGGTCGCGTGGTGGTCGGATGGTTCCCGCCGCACCAGCGCGGCCTCGCGATGGGCATCCGGCAGATGTCGGTGCCGCTGGGTGTCGCCGCGGGCGCACTCGTCATCCCCACTCTCGCGGGCGACCACGGGATCGCCTGGGCGCTCTCGTTTCCCATGCTCGCGTGCGGGCTCGCAGCCGTCGTCTGCGCGGTCGGCGTGGTGGATCCGCCCCGACCCGGACGGGTGGAGGCCGAGCGCGCAGGCGTGCTCGGCAATCCCTACCGGAGTTCCATGTCCCTCACGCGGATCCATCTCGCGTCGATCCTGCTCGTCGTTCCGCAGTACGTCGTGTGGACCTACGCCCTGGTCTGGCTCATCGCCGACCGCGGCTGGGACGAGGTCGGCGCCGGTCTCGTCATCACCGCCGCCCAGATCCTCGGCGCCCTCGGACGTGTCGTCACCGGGGCCTGGTCCGATCGGGTGGGCAGCAGGCTGGGACCGATGCGCCTCGTCGCCGCATCGGTCGTCGTGTCGATGGTCGCGCTCTCCGTCACGGCGTGGACGGATTCGGCGATCGCGGTGGGCGTCCTGCTCGTCGCGTCGATCCTGACCTCGGCGCCGAACGGGTTGGCATTCACTGCCGTCGCGGAGATCGCCGGCCCGTTCTGGGGCGGCCGCGCACTCGGGATCCAGAACACCGGGCAGTTCGTGTTCGCCGCGGCCGTCGGACCGGTCTTCGGTGGGCTCATCGCCGCGGTCGGATTCCCCGCGGCCTTCGCCCTGGCCGCCATCGCTCCCGCAGCGGCGGTCCCGGTGATACCGAAGGACTGATACGCGAAACGCGCGTGGCGCCGGACGGGACGTACCCGCCGGCGCCACGCGCGTTTGTGCCGAAGAACTCGGTGCCCGGAGAGAATCCGCGCTCAGAGATCAAAGAGAAGCAGCGATCCGATCGCCGATCTCGGTGGTCACGATCGGACCGGTGCCACGATTCGCGAGGTCGGCCTCGACGGCCCGCTCGACGCGTGCAGCATCCTCCTCGCGCCCGAGATGGCGCAGCAGCAAGGCGGTGGACAGGATCGCCGCGGTGGGATCGGCGATGCCCTTGCCGGCGATGTCCGGTGCCGAGCCGTGGACCGGTTCGAACATCGACGGGTTGGTGCCCGAGGCGTCGATGTTGCCGCTCGCGGCAAGGCCGATACCGCCGGTTACGGCGCCGGCGAGGTCGGTGATGATGTCGCCGAACAGGTTGTCGGTGACGATGACGTCGAAGCGCGACGGGTCGTCGACCATGTAGATGGTCGCGGCGTCGATGTGACAGTAGGCCGTGGTGACCTCAGGGAACTCCTTGCCGACGGTCTCGACGGCGCGGGTCCAGATGGCGCCGGCGTTCGACAGCACGTTCGTCTTGTGGATGAGCGTGACGTGCTTGCGGCGGGTCTGCGCGAGCTCGAAGGCGTAGCGGACCACGCGCTCGGCTCCGAACCAGGTGTTCACCGAGACCTCGGTGGCGATCTCGTGCGGGGTGCCGACGCGGATCGCTCCCCCGTTGCCGGTGTACGGGCCCTCGGTGCCCTCTCGGACGACGACGAAGTCGATCTCGTGGTCGGCGGCGAGCGGCGACTTCGAACCCGGGTACAGGCGCGACGGCCGCAGGTTGACGTGGTGGTCGAGTGCGAACCGCATGTTCAGGAGGAGACCGCGTTCGAGGATGCCCGGCGTGACCGACGGATCGCCGATGGCACCGAGGAGGATCGCGTCGTGCTCGCGGATCGCGGCGAGATCGGCATCGGGCAGGAGTTCGCCGGTCGCGTTGTACCGGCGGGCACCGAGGTCGTACTCGGTCGTCTCGAGATCCGGGACGAGGGCGCGGAGCACCTTGAGAGCTTCCGCCGTGACCTCGACACCGATGCCGTCACCGGGGATGACCGCAAGTTTCATGAGCACTACTCACTTCCTGTGCGACGGTGGCCGCGACCGTGCAGACGGTCGCGGCCACCGGATGATGGAGAACCGAAGGATCAGGACAGGTCGACCTGGGCGACGCGCGCGTCGAGCGCCTCGGTGATCTGTCCGACCTCGGCGTCGCCGACGACGCGGTCGACACGGAGGATCACGGTGGCGCCGGGGCCCTCCGCGTCCTGGCTCAGCGCCGCGGCCTGGATGTCGATGCTCGCGTTGCCGAGCACGGTGCCCAGCGTTCCGAGGACACCCGGACGGTCCTGGTAGTGGACGATCAGGTTGTGGCCCTCGGCGCGGAGGTCGAAGCTGCGGCTGTTGATGTTGACGATCTTCTCGACCTGCTGCAGACCGGTGAGCGCACCCGCGACGGACGTGACGTGTCCGTCCGGCGCCACGGCGCGGACCTCGACGGCGCTGCGGTGCGTGGTGGCCTCGCTGACCTTCTCGACCTCGACCGTCACGCCGCGCTGCTCCGCGAGCTTGGGGGCGTTGACGAAGGTGACGGGCTCGTCGCTGCTCGCCGAGAACAGGCCGCGGAGGGCGGCCAGGCCGAGAATGTCGGTGTTCTCGGCCGAGAGCTCACCGCTGACGACGACCTGCACGTTCTGCACGGCCTCGGGCGAGAGGGTGCCGGCGAGCAGACCGAGCTTGCGAACGAGCTCGAGCCACGGCGCGACCTCCTCGCCCACGGGGCCACCGGAGACGTTGACGGCATCGGGCACGAACTCGCCCGCGAGGGCGAGCAGCACGCTCTTGGCAACGTCGGTACCGGCGCGGTCCTGGGCCTCGGCGGTGGATGCACCGAGGTGCGGGGTGACGACGACGTTGTCGAGGTCGAACAGCTTCGAATCGGTGCACGGCTCGGTCTCGAAGACGTCGAGGCCGGCAGCGCGGACCTTGCCTTCGACGAGCGCGTCGTACAGCGCGTCCTCGTCGATCAGGCCACCGCGGGCGGCGTTGACGATGATGACGCCGTCCTTGGCCTTGGACAGACGCTCGGCGTTGATCAGGCCGGCGGTCTCCTTGGTCTTGGGCAGGTGCACCGAGATGAAGTCGGCGCGGGCGACCAGCTCGTCGATGTCGACGAGCTCGATGCCGAGCTGTGCGGCGCGGGCGGCCGGCAAGTAGGGGTCGTACGCGATGACGTGGGTTTCGAACGCCGCGAGACGCTGGGCGAACAGCTGGCCGATGCGGCCGAGGCCGACGACGCCGACCGTCTTGCCGAGGATTTCGGTGCCGTTGAAGCTCGACCGCTTCCAGGTGCGCTCACGCAGGGTGCGGTCGGCGGCGGGGACCTGCCGCGCCGCGGACATGAGGAGCGCGACCGCGTGCTCGGCGGCGGAGTGGATGTTGGAGGTGGGCGCGTTGACGACCATCACACCGCGCTCGGTGGCAGCAGCGATGTCGACGTTGTCGAGGCCGACACCGGCGCGACCGACGATCTTGAGGTTGGGCGCCGCAGCGAGCACCTCGGCGTCGACGGTGGTCGCGGAGCGGACCAGCAGCGCCTGGGCCTCGGGCACGGCCGCGAGCAGGGCGGGGCGGTCGGGGCCGTCGACCCAGCGCACCTCGACACCGTCACCGAGCGCATCGACGGTCGACTGCGCAAGCTTGTCGGCGATCAGGACTACTGGACGGCCATTCTGGCTCACGTGCGGACTCCCTGTGTCGTGAATGTGTGAGTGGTCGACGGCGCTCGCGCCCGACAGCATGCGTGGGCACCCGCGACCGCCCACAGTTTAGTGCCCCGGCCCCTCCCACGGGGCCACCGGGACCGGGATCACGGTGGTGCGGGCCGATCCTTCCGCGGGGGCGGGACGATGTCCTGAGGGGGTGCGTCGAGCACACTGCGCTCGATGCCGGGCTGGTTCCGGTGCCGGAAGGCCACCACGGCAGTGCGGACGGTCGGATGGAATCGACCGGCCCCGAAGCGATTCCCCGATTGCATCCGGTGCAACTTGTCCTTGACCGGCCCCTTCATCGCGGCGAAGGCGAGCCGTATCCCCCTGTGGGCGAGGTAGTCGTCGAGACGTTCGAGCTCCTCGACGGCGCTGATATCTAGATCCGTGATCGGTTCGGCCGCGAGTACCACCCACTCGATACGGTCCTCGCGTTCGCGGACGAGTTCACGGACGAACTTCGTGAGGATCACACCGTTCGCGAAGAACAGCGGAGCGTCGAATCGCACGAGCACGAGACCCGGGATGCGGTGGCCCTCGGGATGCCGCTCCCGGTCGTGATATCCGGCGATGTTCTCGAGTTCGACGAGTTCGGTCCGGTGGGGTTGCCAGGCACGCACGATCACGACCGCCAACGACAATGCGATCGCGACGAGTACACCCCTCAACACACCGGCGAGACCGACCGCCACGAATGCGGCGAAGGACAAACAGAATTCGATCTTGTTGACCCGCCACAGGCGACCGAGCCCCTTCGCATCGACGAGCGCACTCGCCGCGGCGATCACGACGGCAGCGAGCGCGGCCTGCGGCAGGTACGCCGTCGCCCCCGGCGCGGCGAGCAGGAAGATCGCGACCGTCACCGCTCCGACGGCACCCGCGAGCTGGGTACGCGCTCCGGCCTGTTCGAGGACGGGAGTGCGACTGCCGCTGCCGCAGATGGGGAATCCGCCCGTCGCACCGGCTGCGATGTTCACCACACCGAGGGCGCGCATCTCGGAACTGCCGTCCACGTCCTCGCCCCGTCGGAGCGCGAACGAGCGCGACAGCACCGCGGTGTCGGCGAACGCGATGACGGCGACCGCGACCGCGGGTGCGAGCAGTTCGATCACGTCTCCCCGTTCGATACCGCCCAGAACGGGCGCGGGGATCCCGGAGGGCAGCGCCCCCACCATCTCCACCCGATCGGTGAGCCCGAACACCTCGACCGCCGCGGAGGCGGCGACCACCGCGACGAGCACCGCGGGTATGCGGGGAACGACCTTCTGCAGCACGAGGATCACAGCGAGGGTGCCGGCGCCGAGGAGAAGTCCGACCGGTTCGACACCGTCCTCGAAGACGTCGTCGACGACGTCGAGAACCTCGGCGACGACACCGGATTCGTCGGCCGAGGTGCCCAGCAGGAGCGGGAGCTGCCCGACGATGACGATGATCGCGATCGCGTTGAGGAAACCGACCCGGATCGGTGTGGAGAGCAGATAGGTCAGGAATCCGAAACGGAGTATCCCCCCGACGAGGAGGATCGCCCCGACGAGGAGGGCGAGCACACCGGCGAGGGCGACCGCACGCTGCGGGTCACCGTCGGCGGCGAGCGGGATCACCGCGGCCGCGATGAGCGGGGCGAGCGCGGAATCCGGTCCGAGCACGAGGATCCGGGACGGACCGACCACCGCGTACACGAGCATCGGCACCACTGTCGCGTAGAGACCGGTGTAGGGCGGCAGTCCCGCCGCCTGGGCATATCCCATGCCGGTGGGGACGAGCAGGGCGCTGAGCGCGAGACCCGCCGTGACGTCGCCCCGCAGCCACCCCCGCCGGTAGGACCGTGCGGTGGCGACACCCGGGAGCCGCCCGAACGCGGCGAGGAGCCACATCAGCCAAGTATCCTCCGCGGCCTCGGCCCGTGGCTGCGACATCGCTCACGCGCACCGACGACGGCGGCCCGGCACCCCCGTAGGGGTACCGGGCCGCCGTGACCGGATCAGGTGGCTGTCACGCCGTCTCGGTGATGGGGCGATCGACCCAGCTCATCAGGTCGCGCAGCTGCTTGCCGACAACCTCGATGCCGTGCTCGGCGTTCTGCTTGCGCAGACCTTCGAGCTCCTTGTTGCCGCCCTCGACGTTGGCGACGAGACGCTTGACGAAGGTGCCGTCCTGGATGTCCTTCAGGATCTCCTTCATGCGCTCCTTGGTGCCGGCGTCGATGACGCGCGGGCCGGAGAGGTAGCCGCCGAACTCCGCGGTGTCGGACACCGAGTAGTTCATGCGGGCGATGCCACCCTCGTACATGAGGTCGACGATGAGCTTGAGCTCGTGGAGAACCTCGAAGTAGGCCATCTCGGGGGCGTAGCCCGCCTCGACCATGACGTCGAAGCCGGTCTTGACGAGCTCCTCGGTGCCACCGCAGAGCACGGCCTGCTCGCCGAAGAGGTCGGTCTCGGTCTCTTCCTTGAAGGTGGTCTTGATGACGCCGGCCCGGGTGCCGCCGATGCCCTTGGCGTAGGACAGCGCGAGCGCCTGGCCCTCACCCTTGGGGTCCTGATGGACGGCGATGAGCGCGGGAACACCCTTGCCGTCGACGAACTGACGACGCACGAGGTGGCCGGGACCCTTGGGGGCGACCATCGCGACGGTCACGTTCTCCGGAGCGGTGATGAGACCGAAGTGGATGTTGAGGCCGTGGCCGAAGAACAGCGCGTCGCCGTCCTTCAGGTTGGGCTCGATGTCGTTGGTGAAGATCGACGCCTGGGCGGTGTCGGGCGCGAGGATCATGATGACGTCGGCCCACTCGGAGACCTCGGCGGGGGTGCCGACGGTGAGACCGGCTTCCTCGGCCTTGGCCCGCGACTTCGAGCCCTCCTTCAGACCGATGCGAACGTCGACGCCCGAGTCGCGCAGGCTCAGCGAGTGCGCGTGTCCCTGACTGCCGTAGCCGATGACGGCGACCTTACGACCCTGGATGATCGACAGGTCGGCATCGTCGTCGTAGAACATCTCGACTGCCACAGTGATTACCTCTTTCAGCAAGTATGGGTGTGTTAAGGCTAACGGGTAGCCGTGATGGACTTCGGACCGCGTCCGACGGCGACGACACCGGACTGGACGATCTCGCGGATTCCGTACGGTTCGAGCACGCGCAACAGCGCGTCGAGCTTGGACCGCGTACCGGTCGCCTCGATGGTCAGCGACTCGGGCGAGACGTCGATCACCTTGGCGCGGAACAGATTCACCGTCTCGATGACCTGGGTGCGTACACTCGCGTCGGCGCGCACCTTGATGAGCACGAGTTCGCGGGCGACGGACGCCTCGTCCTCCTGCTCGACGATCTTGATGACGTTGACGAGCTTGTTGAGCTGCTTGGTGACCTGCTCGAGCGGGAACTCGTCGACGGTCACCACGATCGTCATCCGCGAGATGTCGGGCACCTCGGTGCCACCGACGGCAAGGGATTCGATGTTGAAGCCGCGTCGCGAGAACAGCGATGCGACTCGGGCGAGCACGCCCGGCTTGTCCTCGACGAGAACACTGAGGGTGTGACTCGTGCTCACTTGGTCTCCTCCTGGGCCGCAGCGTTCTCGCTGCGGGTTTCGAGCGCGTCGATGGTCTCGTGGATGACAGCGGGATCGTCGGCAGCGGCGTCGTCGTCGAACAGCGGCCGGATGTCGCGAGCCGCCATGATCTCGTCGTTGCTCGTGCCGGCGGCGACCATCGGCCACACCTGCGCGTCCTTGCCGACGATGAAGTCGATCACGACGGGACGATCGTTGACCTCCTGCGCCCGGCGGATCGCAGGCTCGACGTCTTCCTCGCGCTCGACGCGGATGCCCACGCAGCCGAGGGCCTCGGCGAGCTTGACGAAGTCGGGGATGCGTAGCGAGTGCGTCGCCAGGTCGGTGTTCGAGTATCGCTCCTCGTAGAAAAGGGTCTGCCACTGCCGGACCATGCCGAGATTGCCGTTGTTGATGAGCGCGACCTTGATCGGCACACCCTCGACGGCGCACGTCGCGAGTTCCTGGTTGGTCATCTGGAAGCAGCCGTCGCCGTCGATGGCCCACACCTCGGTGTCGGGGCAACCCATCTTGGCGCCCATCGCGGCGGGCACCGCGTAGCCCATGGTGCCGAGACCACCGGAGTTGAGCCAGGTGCGCGGCTTCTCGTAGTCGACGAACTGCGCCGCCCACATCTGGTGCTGACCGACGCCTGCGCAGTAGATCGCGTCGGGACCGGCGAGCTTACCGACGGCCTGGATGACGTACTGCGGCGACAGGGTGTCGTCGGTGGGACGGTCGTAGCTCAGCGGGTAGGTGCGACGGATGTCGTCGAGGTAGGCCCACCATGCCGTGTAGTCGAGCTTCGTGCCGGTCGCCAGGTCGGCACGGATCGCCTCGAGCAGTTCGACGATGACCTCCTTGCAGTCACCGACGATCGGCACGTCGGCGTGCCGGTTCTTGCCGATCTCCGCCGGGTCGATGTCGGCGTGGATGACCTTGGCGTCGGGCGCGAAGGAGTCCAGCTGACCGGTGACGCGGTCGTCGAAGCGGGCACCGAGGGTGATGAGCAGGTCACTCTTCTGCAGTGCGGCCACCGCGGCGACGTTGCCGTGCATGCCGGGCATGCCGCAGTGCAGGTTGTGGCTGTCGGGGAACGCACCGCGGGCCATGAGCGTCGTAACGACCGGGATGCCGGTCAGCTCGGCGAGCTCGAGCAGCTCGGCCGACGCCTCGGCCTTGATGACACCGCCGCCGACGTACAGCACCGGGTTCTTCGCGTCGGCGATCAGTCGCGCGGCCTCGCGGACCTGCTTGCCGTGCGGCTTCGTCACCGGGCGGTAGCCGGGCAGGTGCATCTCCGGCGGCCAGCTGAAGGTGGTCTGTGCCTGGAGGATGTCCTTGGGGATGTCGACGAGGACCGCGCCCGGTCGGCCCGAGGAGGCGAGGTAGAACGCCTCGGCCAGGATGCGCGGGATGTCGGCGCCGTCGGTGACCAGGAAGTTGTGCTTCGTGATCGGCATCGTGATGCCGGAGATGTCGGCTTCCTGGAAGGCGTCGGTGCCGATGAGCGGGCGACCGACCTGGCCGGTGATCGCGACGAGGGGCACGGAGTCCATCTGCGCGTCGGCGAGCGGGGTGACGAGGTTCGTCGCGCCCGGACCGGAAGTGGCCATGCACACGCCGACCTTGCCGGTGGCCTGGGCGTAACCGGTGGCAGCGTGCCCGGCGCCCTGCTCGTGACGGACGAGCACGTGGCGCACGCGCCGCGAATCGAAGATCGGGTCGTAGACGGGCAGGATCGCGCCGCCGGGAATGCCGAATACCGTGTCGACCTCGAGTTCCTCGAGTGCGCGGACCACCGACTGGGCGCCGGTGACCCGCTCGGGGGCGACCTGGCGTCGATTGGCGGGCTGCGTCGCGGCAGCTGCGGGAGTCGGGGTGGCGGACCCCGGCTTTCGCGGCGAGGGTTGAGGCCGTGCGGTTGGTGCGCTCACTGCGAATTCCTCTGATTCTGGCTCCGGGCAACAAAAAACCCTCGTCAGCAAGTCTGCTGTACGAGGGTGGCGCGTCGTGGGCGAGTTGCGAAATGCGGCTCAGGCGACGACGCGCCGGCCGATTACGAGCAACCCATTCTGATTCACGCGCTCGACGGTAGGCGCATGGTGTCCAGACAGTCAACTTGGTGCGGTCCACTGTCCCAGAATGTGAGATGCCGCGGCTGCAGTGCGAAGATGTAGAGGTGTCATCTTCCCAGCAGCCCGTGCCACCGCCCCCATCATCCCACACGCCCGATTCGACGACGCAGGTCATCCAGATCTCGCGACTGTCCTTCCTCGCGTGCGCTCTGCTGTTCCTCGCCCTCGCCTCCCCCGCGCTGGCGTGGCCGGAGGCCTTCGCATGGACGCTGATCATCCCGTTCCTCGTCGCCGCCTGGGTCGTGCGGGTACGCACCGTCGTCGGCCCCGAGGGCATCGTCGCGCGAGCGACCTTCAAGACGACGAACCTGAAGTGGGACGAACTCGACGGCCTCCGGTTCCCGAAGCGGGGCTGGGCCCGCGCACGGCTCACCGACGGCAGCGAGGTCGCACTGCCGGTCGTCACCTTCGGCCGGCTGCCGCAGCTGTCGGAGGCCAGCGGAGGCCGCATCACCGATCCGTACGCGGCTGCACAGCTCGCCGAGGAGAAGGCATACCGCGAGAAGGCGGCCGCCGAAGCCGGTCCGGATGCCGAAACCACCGACGACGCAGTCACCGTCGAGAAGAAGGGGGACCGCTCCTCCTGATCCTCGCGACCGGGTGCGAATAGAGGCATCCGGAAGCACGCGAGTAGATTCGTCGGTGCCGTTGCCCGGATCCGCCCAGCCCGGCGCCCGGACGCGGCCCGGCCGATTGCGCACCAGCCACCGTCAAGGAAGTCAGCCCATGCCCCCGTTGAGGTCACGCACCACCACCGTCGGACGAAACGCCGCGGGAGCGCGCTCCCTGTGGCGCGCCACCGGCCTGACCGATTCCGACTTCGGCAAGCCGATCGTCGCCATCGCGAACTCCTACACGCAGTTCGTACCCGGTCACGTCCACCTCAAGGACGTCGGTGAGATCGTCGCGAAGGCCGTGCGCGAAGCGGGCGGCGTGGCGCGCGAGTTCCACACCATCGCAGTCGACGACGGCATCGCCATGGGCCACGGCGGCATGCTCTACTCGCTGCCGAGCCGCGAGATCATCGCCGACTCCGTCGAATACATGGTCAACGCGCACACCGCCGATGCACTGGTGTGTATCTCGAACTGCGACAAGATCACCCCGGGCATGCTCAATGCCGCGATGCGCCTGAACATCCCGACGGTCTTCGTCTCCGGTGGTCCGATGGAGGCCGGCAAGGCGGTCGTCGTCAACGGTGTCGCGCAGGCCCCCACCGACCTCATCACCGCCATCTCGGCCTCCGCCAGCGAGGCCGTCGACGACGCGGGACTCGACGAGGTCGAGCGCAGCGCGTGCCCGACCTGCGGTTCGTGCTCGGGCATGTTCACCGCAAACTCGATGAACTGCCTCACCGAGGCTCTCGGTCTCGCGCTGCCCGGCAACGGTTCGACCCTCGCCACCCACGAGGCGCGACGCGCACTGTTCGAGACCGCCGGCCGGACGATCGTCGAGGCCGCCCTGCGCTACTACCGCGACGACGACGAGTCGGTGCTTCCGCGCAACATCGCCACCCCGGCCGCCTTCCGCAACGCAATGGCGCTCGACGTCGCCATGGGTGGTTCCACCAACACCGTGCTGCACACCCTCGCCGCCGCGCAGGAGGGTGAGGTCGACTTCGATCTCACCACCATCGACGAGATCAGCCGCCGGGTGCCCTGCCTGGCGAAGGTCTCCCCGAACTCCGACTACCACATGGAGGACGTGCACCGCGCCGGCGGAATCCCCGCCATCCTCGGCGAGCTGCGCCGCGGTGGTCTGCTCGAGACCGACGTCTCCACGGTCCACACGAAGAGCTTCGACGAGTGGCTCGACACCTGGGACATCCGTTCCGGCAAGGCGTCCGAGACGGCCCTCGAACTGTTCCACGCCGCACCGGGCGGTGTGCGCACCACCGAACCGTTCTCGACGGACAACCGCTGGTCGTCGCTCGACACCGATGCCGCGAACGGTTGCATCCGCGACATCGAGCACGCCTACACCGTCGAGGGCGGCTTGTGCGTGCTGCGCGGCAATCTCGCACCGGACGGCGCGATCCTCAAGACCGCCGGTATCGACGAGGATCTGTTCCACTTCGAGGGCCCGGCCTACGTCGTCGAGTCGCAGGAGGAGGCCGTCTCGGTCATCCTCGGCAAGAAGATCAAGGCCGGCGACGTCGTCGTCGTCCGCTACGAGGGCCCGGCCGGCGGCCCCGGCATGCAGGAGATGCTGCACCCGACCTCCTTCCTCAAGGGCATCGGTCTGGGCAAGGTGTGTGCCCTGATCACCGACGGTCGCTTCTCGGGCGGCACCTCCGGTCTGTCCATCGGGCACGTCTCCCCCGAGGCCGCGTCCGGTGGTGTGATCGGCCTGATCGAGCAGGGCGACCGGATCCGCATCGACGTCGCGACCCGCACCCTCGAGGTGCTCGTCGAGGACGAGGTGCTCGCGGATCGTCGCGCGAAGATGGAGGCCTCCGAGCGTCCGTGGCAGCCCGTCGACCGTGAGCGCACGGTCTCGAAGGCACTGCGCGCCTACGCCGCTCTGGCGACCTCCGCCGACAAGGGTGCCGTCCGGCGCGTGCCGTAACACTTCGCGACAGCAGGAACGAGGGCTCCGCGATCATCCCGATCGCGGGGCCCTCGCCTGGTGTCCGTCCTTCGTATGTCAGCGTCCGAAGATCCACAGGCACACGCCGGCCGCCACACCCATCAGCAGCACGACGAACGAGCCCAGGAACGGACGCGTCGCCCAGCCGCGTCGTCCGTCGATCGCGATGCGTCCCGGTCCGGTGAGGGTGATCGTCACCGCGCAGGCGACGAGGAGGGCCTCGAACTCGAAGCCCGACGATTCGGCGGCGAAGAACTGGACGCCCGGCTCGAGTTCGTGTTTGAACAGCACCGCGTTGACCATGATGGCCACGATCGCAGCAGCGGCGAACGGAGTGAGCAGACCCAGGACGAGCAGTCCTCCGGCCGCGATCTCACCGACCGCGCCGACGATCGCGAGCACGGCGGGCTGCTGGTACCCCGCGTCGCGCAGCAACGACTCGAAACCGTCGAGACCCGGGCCGTTCCACAGACCCACCAGCTTCTGCAGTCCGTGTGCGACGAGGATCGCCCCGACCGCCGCGCGCAGGACGAACAATCCGAGGTCGAGCGTCCCGCGGCGCACCTTCGGGGTCTGCTCGCCGACGGCCACCGCGCCGCCCGCATCCGCACCGAATACCGGCTCCGGCCGGTACATCTGCTCGGTGGGAGCGGCGTAGGCGTCGGTGCCGAGGGGCGTTCCCCCGGCCCCGAAGTCGTCGTCCGATCCGAGATACGACTCGCGTGGTCGGTGCATCTCGAGTGTGTGCTCGTCGGGCTGGTTTCCGTAGGAACTCGAACCCGCGTCCGGTATGCCATCGTTCTTGTTGTCGGCCACGCTCCCAGCCTAGGCCCGTGACTGCCCCCACACCCGGCATCCGCGGGTGCGCGCGTCGTGCCGGTAACGTTTGCGGCATGACACGGGGTACGCGGTGGACGGGTTCGTGGGGCGTACGTGCGGCAGCGGCGGCGCTCGCCGTGGGAGTCCTCGCCGTCCCGTCCTGCGCCCGCTTCGACGACTCCGCATCGAGCCCGTTCACTCCCGAACCCACCTTCGATCCGGGACCGGGCGTCGGGCCCCAGGACCCCACCGAGACGACCACGCCGAGCGCCTCCCCCAAGCCTCCGGGGCCGTGTGTCGATCCCGACCCGTCCGTGATCGCGACCTGCCTCGACGTCACCGGCGGCCTGGTGACGATGCCCGACGGCAACTCCGCGCTCGTCACCGAGCGCCGGACGGGTCGGATACTGCAGGTCGCGCCGGAGACCGAGCCGGTGGAGATCGCGACGATCCCGGTCGACGGATCCGGGGACGGTGGGCTCCTGGACGTGGCACTCTCCCCCACCTTCGCCGAGGACCGACTGCTCTACGCCTACATCACCACGGCCTCGGACAACCGCGTGGTCCGCATCGCCGCGGGCGACACTCCCAAGGACGTGCTGACGGGAATCCCGCGCGGCGCGACGGGCAATTCCGGCGCCATCGAATTCGTCTCGCCCACCGAGCTCGCCGTCCTGACCGGCGACGCCGGAAACGCAGCGGCCGCAAACGATCCGAACGTCCTGTCCGGCAAGCTCCTGAACCTGCCGCTCCCGGCACCCGGCGCAGCACCCACTCCCTCGGTGATGCTGTCGGGGATCGGCACCGCGGGCGATGTGTGCCGCGATCCGAACGGCAACCTGTGGATCACCGACCGCACTCCCCTCGAGGACCGGCTCCAACGGGTCGGGGTCGACGGCTCGACCGGCACCGGCCCGGCCTGGACGTGGCCCGAGCGGCCCGGTGTCGCCGGGTGCGCGGCGGCTCCCGACGGGATCGCGATCTCGCTCACCGACGCGAAGGCCGTCGCGGTCGTCGCTACCGATCCGGGGACCGGCGCGGTCACGGCGTCCCCCGTCCTCGCGGCGGAGGACCGCTACGGCATGCTGCGCGGCGCCTCTTCGTCGCCCGACGGCCTGCTGTGGGTCTCGACGGTCAACAAGTCCGGCGCCGAACCGGGACCGAACGACGACCGCGTCATCCGCATCCAGTTCCCGGCCGGTGGCGGCGGATTCGACTGATCATGCCCGCCCCGGTGTCTCCGCCGCAGCGGGGTGGTGGAGCAGCCCCGCGAGCATCGGGAGGACGAGGACGGTGACGGCGCCCGCCGCCACGAGGATCGACGCGCTCGCGTTCGTCATCTGATCGGCACTCACCGCGACGCCGGTGACCGCGACGATCAGTGGCAGACCTGTAGTGGAGTACAGGGCGATCTGCAGTTGTTCGGCGGTTCCGAACATGCGGTTGCCGGTCTCGTCGCGTTCGAGGCGCGATGCGACGAACACCGGTACACCCCTCACCAGGACGAGCAGTCCGAGGAATGCCAGCAGGATACCCGGGGCACTCGCAACGGCACCGACGTCGATCGCCATGCCCGAGGTGACGAAGAAGATCGGGATGAGGAAGCCGTATCCGAGACCGTCGAGCTTCTTCTCGAGCCGCTCGTCGCCCGCCGGGATCGTGCGGCGCAGGATGAAGCCGGCCGCGAAGGCCCCGAGAATGATGTCGAGATCGAAGACGGCGGCGACGGCGATGAGTCCGACGAGCAGCAACATTGTCAGGCGCACCGGGATCTGGGCGGTGGTGTCGGAGCCGAGCCGGACGAACTGGGTGAACCGTGAGCCCTCCCCCAGGATCCAGGTCGGCAGCACGGCGACGGCGACGGCCACGACCGCGAACGCCAGCAGGACGATCAGCGAGCCGAGTGCGCCGCGCGCACCGAGCAGGGTTGCCATGGCCACAACGGGCAGCAGCTCTCCGAACGCACCGTGATTGAGCACCGACCGTCCGAGTGGGGTCGCGACGAGCCCGCGGTCGGCGAGGATCGGCAGGAGCGTCCCCAGCGCTGTGGATGTCAGGGCGATCGCCACGGCAATCTCGGCGTGCACCTGGCCGACCGCTCCCAGGGCGGCGACGGTACCGAGCGCCAACAGCATGCACACGCACCAGGTGAGCATCGCGCGGCGCCCACCCCGCCCGCGCAACTCGGCGGGGTCGATCTCGTATCCGGCGAGCAGGAAGAGCATCCCCAGGCCGAGTTCGCGCAGGATGCCGATCTCGCTGCCCGCCTCCGCGAGGTCGAACGCGTAGGGGCCGATGAGGACACCGGCCACCAGCAGCAGCACGACCTCGGGCACCAGCCGACGCGGGACGGCGCCGGCGATCAGCGGTGCCAGCACCGCCGCGACGGCGATCCAGAACAGCGAGGTGGCGACAGCAGCGTCCATGCGCCGCTACTCTAGCCGCGCAAGATCAACTGCACGCAGCGATGACGAGTTCCTTCACGCGCGCCGGATCGGCCTGTCCGCGAGTGGCCTTCATGACGTCGCCGACGATCTTGCCGGCCGCCTGGACCTTGCCGGAGCGGATCTTGTCGGCGATGTCGGGGTTGGCGGCCAGCGCAGCGTCGACCGCGGCCTGCAGCGCCGAATCGTCGCGCACGACCTCGAGACCGCGAGCGGCGACCACCTCGTCGGGCTCGCCCTCACCGGCGAGCACACCGTCGACGACCTGACGGGCGAGCTTGTTCGTCAGCTTGCCGTCGGCCACCAGCGCGATGACGCGGGCGACCTGTTCGGGTGTGATAGGAAGTTCGGCGAGTTCGACACCGCGGGTGTTGGCCTGCTGGGCCAGGTAGGCGACCCACCACGAGCGGGCCTCCGAGGCGGGGGCGCCGGCCTCGGTGGTCGCGATGACGAGGTCGAGCGCTCCGGCGTTGACGAGGTCGCGCATCTCCTCGTCGGAGACACCCCAGTCGGCCTGGATGCGGGCGCGGCGCAGCCACGGCAGCTCGGGCAGCGTCGCGCGCAGCTCTTCGACCCAGGCGGCGTCGGGCGCGATCGGCTCGAGGTCGGGCTCCGGGAAGTAGCGGTAGTCCTCGGCGGTCTCCTTGCGGCGACCGGGCGAGGTGGTGCCGTCGGCCTCCTGGAAGTGCCGGGTCTCCTGGATCACCTCACCACCGGAGACCAGTACGGCCGCCTGGCGCCGCATCTCGTAGCGCACGGCCACCTCGACGGACTTGAGAGAGTTGACGTTCTTCGTCTCGGTGCGGGTACCGAACTCCTTCGCGCCGATGGGCATCAGCGAGATGTTCGCGTCGCACCGCATCGAACCCTGGTCCATGCGGACGTCGGAGACGTCGAGTGCCTCGAGCAGGTCGCGCAGGGCGGTGACGTAGGCGCGGGCGACCTCGGGGGCGCGCTCGCCGGCACCGACGATCGGCTTGGTGACGATCTCGACGAGCGGCACACCGGCGCGGTTGTAGTCGAGAAGCGAGTGGCTCGCACCGTGGATGCGACCGGTGGCGCCACCGACGTGCAGCGACTTGCCGGTGTCCTCCTCCATGTGCGCGCGCTCGATGTCGACCCGCCAGGTGGTGCCGTCATCGAGTACGACATCGAGATATCCGTCGGTGGCGATCGGCTCGTCGTACTGCGAAATCTGGTAGTTCTTCGGCTGATCCGGGTAGAAGTAGTTCTTACGCGCGAAGCGACCCCACGGGGTGATCGAGCAGTTCAGCGCGAGGCCGATGCGGATCGCGGACTCGACCGCGGCCTGGTTGACGACGGGCAGCGCCCCCGGCAGACCGAGGCAGACCGGACACACCTGCGTGTTGGGCTCGGCGCCGAAGGTGGTCGGGCAGCCGCAGAACATCTTGGTGGCGGTGTGCAGCTCGACGTGCACCTCCATGCCCATCACGGGCTCGAACTTCGCGAGCACGTCGTCGTAGGCGAGCAGGTCAGCGGACACGGAGGCAGTCATGGTGTCGATTTTAGACGGCGCCGACAGTGCCGACGCGCCGCCTCACCCGAACAGGATCCGCATCTCCTGATAGCGCTCGTCGGGCACGTACTTCGGTTCGGCGAGCTCGTCGAAATCGACCCGAGCGATGTCGGTGCCGTGCAGCGCGACCATGCGCCCCCAATCCTCCTCGGCGACGAGATCGGTCACCGCCATGCCGAGTCGCGTGGCGAGCACCCGGTCGAATGCCGTGGGGACACCGCCCCGTTGGATGTGACCGAGCACCGTCGCGCGGGCCTCGACGCCGGTGTGCTTCTCGATGAGCGGCGCGAGCACCTCCGCGATACCGCCGAGACGCGGCCGGTCGAATCCGTCGAGCCCCTTGGTGGAGTACGCCTCCTCCATCTCGGGCAGTGTGAAGCCCTCAGCGACGACAACCATCGGCGAACGCCCGCGGTCGCGGACGCTGGTCACCCACTCACAGATCTGTTCGAGGCTCTCGGGGTGTTCAGGGATGAGGATGGCGTGTGCACCACCGGCAGTACCCGCGTGCAATGCGATCCATCCGGCGTGCCGGCCCATGACCTCGAGCACCATGCACCGCTTGTGGGAGTTGCCGGTGGTGCGGAGACGGTCGATCGCCACCGTCGCGATCTCGACGGCCGTGTCGAAACCGAAGGTGTAGTCGGTGTGGCTGAGGTCGTTGTCGATCGTCTTCGGCACACCGACGATGCGGATCCCTTCACCGAACAGTCGCTTCGAGGCGGCAGCGGTGCCCTCTCCCCCGATGGCGATCACCGCGTCGATCCCGAGGCGGCCGAGGGTCTTCTGGATGTTCTGTGCCCCACCGTCGGGTCCCTGGTACGGACCGAACCGGCTCGTGCCGAGGATCGTGCCACCCTGCTGGGCGAGACCGCGAACACGGCTGCGGTCCAACGGGATCACATCGCCCTCGACGAGACCGCGCCAGCCGTCGAGGAATCCGACGAACTCCTGTCCGTGGACCTCGGTGCCCTTGAGCACCGCACCGCGGATGACCGCGTTGAGCCCGGGGCAGTCCCCGCCACTGGTGAGAATTCCGATCCTCGTCACGCACTACCTCCCGTCGCATGGTTCCGTACCGCACGGACCGATACCGCCCGGACCGCTGCTGCATTGCCATCCTGCCCGTTCACCGGCGCGACGGCAGCCCGATTCAGCCGGGTGTGACGAGACCGGACTCGTAGGCGAGCACCACGGCCTGTGCCCGGTCGCGCAGGTGCAGTTTTGCGAGAACCTTGCCGACGTGGGTCTTCACGGTCTGCT
Source organism: Rhodococcus sp. IEGM1339 (assembly GCF_050321925.1). Classification (NCBI taxonomy): domain Bacteria; kingdom Bacillati; phylum Actinomycetota; class Actinomycetes; order Mycobacteriales; family Nocardiaceae; genus Rhodococcus; species Rhodococcus sp. IEGM1339. The sequence goes on along the minus strand of NZ_JBNQFT010000005.1, from coordinate 81,030 downwards.
CGGCGACGAACAATCGTTCTGCGATCTCGGTGTTCGACAGGCCGTGTGCGATCAGTTCCAGTACCTCGAGTTCGCGCGGGGTCAGCGGATCGAGGACGCGGTCGCGCCCTCTCGCCGGCCCGCGCCGGCTGGTGACGTCGGCGATGAGGCGACGGGTGACGGTCGGCGCGAGCAGTGCCTGACCATCGGCGACCACCCTCACGGCCCGCACGAGTTCGTCGGCGGGGGCGTCCTTGAGCAGAAACCCGCTTGCTCCCATCCCGAGCGACTCGTAGACGTAGTCGTCGAGGTCGAAGGTGGTGAGCATGAGCACCTTCGACCGCGGCTCACGGGTGTCGGCAAGGATGCGCCGCGCCGCGTCGAGACCGTTCATCTCGGGCATGCGCACGTCCATGAGGACGACGTCGGGCCGCAGTCGCGCGACCTCCGAGACAGTCGCTCGACCGTCGGGGGCATCGCCGACGACGCTGATGTCGGGCTGGGCTCCGAGCAGTGCTCCGAAGCCCTGCCGGACCATTGCCTGGTCGTCGGCGATGAACACGGTGATGGGAGGGTGCGGTTCGGTCATCGGCACCCACCTTAGGCCCCGGTCAGCACCGGGAGAACCGCTCGGACCTCGAAACCGCCGCCGGGGCGGGGATGGGCGACGAGTTGCCCGCCCACGACGGACGCACGTTCGACCATGCCGAGGATTCCGTTGCCGCCGCTGCGGTCCGACTGCCGAACGGTGGTGTCGACCTGACCGGGCGAGGCCGGCCCGTTGGTCACCTCCACCGTGACGGTCGCCGGCTCCCACTGCAGTCGTGCGGACACGCGGGCGCCGGGTGCGTGCCGGGCCGCGTTCGCCAGAGACTCTTGCAGGATCCGGTAGACGGTGAGTCCGACACCGTCGGAGACGGGTGCGGGGACGCCGACCGTCTCCGTCTCGAGCGCCATCCCGGCTCGGCGGGAGGACTCGAACAGCTCACCGATGCGGTCGATGTCGGGCTGCGGTTCGTGTTCGGGGAGCTGCCCGTCGCTGCGGAGTACTCCGAGCAGGGTGCGGACCTCGTTCAGCGCCTCCCGTGCGGTCGCACCGAGGGCGTCGAATTCGGCGCGCACGTCGTTGTTCACGTCCGGGAGCCGGTAGGGCGCGCTCTGCGCCTGCACGACGATCATCGACATGTGATGGGCAACGATGTCGTGGAGGTCGCGTGCGATGTGGGCCTTCTCCTCGAGGATGGCGCGCCGTGCACGTTCGAGCTCGCTGGCTTCCTCCTGCTGGGCGAGTTGCCGTCGGGAGATCATCAGCCAGCGCACCAACAGCCCGAACACCACCAGCGCGCTGATCCCGATCCCCCAGCCCCAGCCGTCGCTGCCGGGGACGAAGGCCGCGAAGAGCAGAACCGTCGAGACCCAGACGACGAGGACGATCCGGATCTCCTCGCGGATCGCCACGGCGAACACCAGCGCGAGCATCACCATGATGTGCACGACCTGCCACGGATAGTCGTAGCCGGGGACCAGGTCGAACGCTATCGGGATGACGAGTCCCGCCGCCGCGGCCACCGCCCACCCGAGCGCCGGCCGGACGAGCACGAGGAGGAACGGGAACACCGCCATCCCCGAGATCAGCGGCAACAGGGGTGGGGAGACGTCGTGGGTCAGGGGCAGCGTCGGCCACGCGATCGCATAGAGGACCAACGTCACGGTGACCACGGTGATGACGCTCCACCGTCCCCGGCCCAGGCGTCCCGCGGTTCTCACGCCGGACTTCGCAAGCTCTTTCACCTCACCCACGCTAGGAGCCGGGGTCTCGACTGTCCTCATACCTGGGGGTGAGATCCTCATAGCTCTGCGGGTGGTGTCGGCCTCCTCGAGATCGCTCCGTCGCGGGGTCCGGTGCAGGGCTGCGCGTTCCTAGCGTCACCGGCATGACAGTGAGATCCGCAGCGGTCCGAGTCGCGTCGGTCGCCTTCCTCGCCACCGCAGCATATGCCGCCGTGCCGGGGGCGCTCGCCCACTCCGCCGCGCCCCCGACGGAGGACGCCGCGGCCGCAGCGACGGTGACGGCGCTCGTCGCCGACGACGCGGAGGGAGCACTGTCGTCCCTGCCGGCCGATTTCACCGCCGTGATGGGGTATGCGCCGATCGTCGAACAGTGGGCGGACGGGACGACGGTGCTCGCCGACCCCGAAGGTGACTGCTCCGCCCCGGTGCCGCTGCCGGCGGCGTTCGAATCGGCATGCCGGGTGCACGATCTCGGGTACGACCTCCTGCGGTACGCCCACACCACCGGTGGCGAGCTGGACACCGGTGCCCGCCGCGACCTCGACGGTCTGTTCGCACGGCATCTCGACACCGTCTGCCGCTCCGAACCCGGCATCCCCTCCTGCACGCCGATCGCAGGGATTTCTTCTGCAGCAGTGGAATTCAACTCGTGGCGACAGGGTCACCGGACACCTGTCGCGGAATCGCCGTGGGCCCTGGCCGTCGCTGCGGGCTCGGTCGCTCTGGGCTTCACGGCACGAAAGGTACGGCGATGACGATCCTCACGGTGGTTCTCGCGACGGTGATCTCCCTCGCCCCTCCCCTGCTGCCGCGACAGTCGGTCGTGCAGGGCGTCGTCACAGGGGTGTTCGTCCTGGTCGCGCTGGCCGTTCTCCGTCTCGTCGTGACCGCGAGGCGGCGGACCGGTCGGGCTCCGCGGCCGGCGAGACCGGAACTGCGTGTGCCCGTCGGCCTCGTCGGCGGATCCGTCGTTCTGGTCACGGCCGCCGGTGCGCATCGGTGGCAGAACGGTCTGCGGGAGGCGATGGCGGTCCCGGCGCTGGATGTGCGCTGGTGGCTGGAGGCACTGGCAGTCGCGATCGTGGTCGTCGCGGCGCTGCTCGCCCTTCCGCGCCTCGTGCACCTCCTGTCGCGACGCGGGGTGGCGGTGGCCGTCGCCGCGACGCTGGGAATCGGCGCCACGGTTGGGATCGGCACCACGGCGGCCTTCTCACCCGGAGGGGCGGTCGACACGGTCGCCTCCCCCACCGCGCTCTCGGCGGGATTGTCGGGTGGCGTGGGATCGGCGGTGTTGTGGAACCGGTTGGGTCGAGAGGGGCAGAAGTTCGTGTCCCTGCCCTCCGAGGGGTCACCGATCCGGATCTACATACCGTTGTCAGCCGCGCCGGATCCGTCTGCGCGCGCCGAGTTCGCGGTGGACGAACTCCGCCGGGCGAGAGCCTTCGACCGACCGCATCTCGTGGTGGCCGTGCCGACCGGCTCGGGCTGGGTCGATGCCGCTGCGGTTCGCGGCTTCGAGGACCGGTGGGGCGACGATGTCGCCATCGTCGCCCAGCAGTACTCGGACACGCCGAGCTGGGTGACCTTCGTCCTCGATCGCGGTGCTGCGGAGGAGGAGGCCCGCGCGCTCGTCACCGCCTTGCGGGCGCACCTGTCCACGCTGCCCGACGAGCGACGCCCCGCCCTGCACGTCTACGGGCAGTCTCTGGGAGCGTCCGGCGCGAGCGCCGTCTTCGACGACGAACCGGAGCCGTGTGCACTGTTCCTCGCGGGGCCACCCGCGGGAGTCCGCACCGCCGGTGCGAGTGTCCGGGCGAACACCTCCGACCCGGTGGTGTGGTGGCGGCCGTCGCTGCTGTGGTCGCCGCCCGATCTGTCGCATGCGCGCGCCGATGCCCCGACCCCGCCGTGGCTGCCGGTGGTGTCGTTCGTGAACACGACGGTGGACCTGCTCACCTCGCTCGAGGCGGCACCCGGTCACGGTCATCGCTACGGCGACGATCAGGCGCGGTGCACCTCCGCCGACGGGTAGATCGCGCCCACACGGATCGGCGTCCGGATACACCGCGACCCGCCGGCCGACGAACGGCACGACGGGTCGTGGTGTGGGAAAGGATCAGGCGACGATGGGTCCTCGTGCCGCCTCGAAGGCCGCACCCACGCGGTACAGGCGCTCGTCGGCCAGGGCCGGGGCCATGATCTGCAGACCGACGGGGAGACCGTCGTCCGCCGAGAGGCCGGACGGCACCGACATCGCGCAGTGCCCCGCGAGGTTGGTCGGGAGCGTGCACAGGTCGGACAGGTACATCGCCAGCGGATCGTCGACCTTCTCGCCGAGCTTCCACGGCGTGAACGGGCTCGTGGGCGAGACCAGCACGTCGACCTGCTCGTAGGCCTTGTCGAAGTCCTGCGCGATGAGGCTCCGGACTTTGAGTGCCTGACCGTAGTAGGCCTCGTAGTAGCCGGAGGACAGCGCGTAGGTGCCGATCATGATGCGGCGCTTGACCTCCTTGCCGAAACCGGCGGCGCGGGTCGCGGCCATGACCTGCTCGGCACTCATCGTGCCGTCGTCGACGCGCATGCCGTACCGCATCGCGTCGAAGCGGGCCAGGTTGGAGGAGACCTCCGACGGCAGGATCAGGTAGTACGAGGCGAGCGCGTACTCGAAGTGCGGGCACGAGACCTCGACGACCTCCGCACCGAGCTTCGTGAGCGTCTCGACCGCCGCATCGAACGACGAGAGCACGCCGGGCTGGTAGCTGTCGGAGTGCAACTCCTTGACCACGCCGACCTTCAGGCCCTTCAGGTCGCCGGCCGCACCCTGGCGCGCCGCCTCCACGACGGGACGCACGGGGGCGTTCACCGACGTCGAGTCGCGCGGGTCGTGCCCGGCGATGACCTCGTGCAGCAGCGCCGTGTCGAGGACGGTGCGGCCGCAGGGACCACCCTGGTCGAGCGACGACGCACAGGCGACGAGGCCGTACCGAGAGACCGTGCCGTAGGTGGGCTTGGTGCCGACGGTGGCGGTGACAGCGGCGGGCTGGCGGATCGAGCCACCGGTGTCGGTGCCGATCGCGAGGGGTGCTTGATACGACGCGAGCGCCGCAGCGGAACCGCCACCCGAGCCACCCGGGATACGGCTGGTGTCCCACGGGTTGCGGGTGGGGCCGTAGGCCGAGTTCTCGGTGGACGAACCCATCGCGAACTCGTCCATGTTGGTCTTGCCGAGGATGGGGATCCCGGCCTCGCGCAGCTTCGTGGTGAGCGTCGCGTCGTAGGGCGAGACCCAGCCCTCGAGGATCTTCGAACCGCACGTGGTGGGCATGTCCGTGGTGGTGAACACGTCCTTGAGCGCGAGCGGCACACCGGCGAGCGCCGAGGCCGGTTTCTCGCCCGCGGCGACGGCACGGTCGACCTCGTCCGCGGCGGCGAGCGCCTGCTCGGAGGCGACGTGCAGGAAGGCGTTGTACTCGCCGTCGACCTCGGCGATGCGATCGAGGTGGGCCTGGGTGACCTCCACCGACGACAGTTCGCCGGCATGGATCTTCGACGCCAGAGTCGCGGCGTCGAGGCGTGTCGTATCCGTGCTCATTCGCCCTCTCCCAGGATCTGCGGGACCGAGAAGCGATCCTCCTCGACGGCCGGCGCACCGGAGAGCGCCTGCTCGGGTGTGAGACCGGGGACGACGACGTCGGGTCGCGTCACGTTGGTGACGGCGTTCGGGTTCGCCATGGGAGCCACATCGTCCGCGGCCACCTCCGACACCGCCTTGACGTGGTTGAGGATCGAATCCAACTGACCGGCGAACTCGTCGAGTTCGGCATCGGTCAGCGCAAGCCGGGACAACCGGGCGAGATGCGCGACCTCGTCACGGGAGATGGCAGGCACCGTGAATGGCCCCTTTCCGATGGAGAGTGAACGTCCTGTCCAGGGTAATGCGTCCTGGAAGCGACGGCGCACGCGGTTCGGCGACATCACTCGTCGCCCGGTCGGCGTCGCGTCCCGTCCGCCGATGTTGCAAGCTTCGCAACGCTGTGTTGCGTTCGTGTGACATGCACCGTCGCGACCGGGGATTATCGATGGGGTCGGCATAATTTCGGATCTGCGCCGTCCCGGACGCCGGCGCCGAGGTGCAAGGATGTGGTCTGCCAGAGGTCGACACGGGCCCCTGGGCCGGCACTCGGATGCCGGCGCACCATGTGCCGTCGATGTGGCGTTCGTCGACGGCACGAAACCGACTGGGGAAAGGACTCACGTGTCGTACCTCTTGCGTGTCAGGCTCCCCGATCGTCCCGGTAGCCTCGGCTCGCTCGCCCTGGCGCTCGGTTCGGTCGGCGCCGACATCCTGTCGCTCGACGTCGTCGAACGCGGCACGGACTTCGCGATCGACGATCTCGTCGTCGACGTCGAGCCGGGCAAGCTCCCCGACACGCTCCTCACCGCGGCCGAGGCCCTGCCCGGTGTGACGGTCGACTCGATCCGTCCCTACGCCGGAATCCTCGACACCCATCGCGCACTCGAACTGATCGATCACGTCGCCGCCGCCCGCGACGACCGCATCCAGATCCTCGTCGACGGTGCTCCCCGGGTGCTCCGCGTGGGTTGGGCGACCGTGCTCGGAGTCGGCCCGAACGGCATCTTCCGCCTCGCGGGGAGCCCGGGTTCGCCGGAGACCCACCTCGACGGCGTCCCCTGGATGCCGCTCGCCGAGGCCACCCTGCTCGACCACGACGGTGAGTGGGTGCCGCAGCTCTGGCGCGACATGGACACGATGCTCGCGGCCGCTCCCCTCGGCTCGCCCGAACGTGTCCTCGTCCTCGGCCGCCCCGGCGGACCGGAGTTCCGTCCGTCCGAGATCGCACGCATCGGTTACTTCGCGGGCATCGTCGGCACCGTCCTCCGATAGTCCCCCGGGTTCCGGTCGCAGCTTCGGGAAAGGGTCTCAGCCGACGACGAGCCTGTGCGCCTGCGCGATCGCTTCCTCACGCGAATGCACGCCCAGTCTCCGGTAGAGGGAACGCAATTGGGTCTTGACGGTGTTGAGGGTGACGAACTGTTCCTTGGCGATCGTGCTCGCCGTGCCGCCGGCGAGCAATGCGTCGAGGACCGCGCGCTCGCGTGGGGTCAGCCGTACGACGACACGGATCTCGCGGAAGATGCCGTACTCGGCCATCGCCGGGTCGAGATCGATCGGCAGGTCGACCCCGAGCGACAGGATGTGGCGCACGGCCGAGGGCGGGACTCCGACGAACGGCCGTGTCACCCCGGCATGTTCCGCCAGCACCACGGCCCGCTGGAGATGCCGTCGCGCATCGGTGCGGCGACCGAGTCTCAGAGACGCCACCGATCCGATCAGGGCGAGTTCCGCACCGACGGCCGGACAGTGCTCACGGGCGGCATCCCCACGATGCACGATCACCTCCGCGCCTCCGGGATCGCCGCCGAGCAGACGCAATCGCGCACGGGCCGGAGCCGTGAGGGGGTGCGTCGAGCTGTCGACCAGCTCGCGCGCCGCGCGGGCCTCGCCGAGCGCGAGGTGCAGGTCGGCACGCGCGGCATCGACCAACACCGCGGAGATACCGGTGAGGCGATGGGAGAAGTGCTGAAGTTCCGAATCGATGTACAGCAGGCCGTCGTCGGGCACACCGCTCAGCAGCGCCAGTCGCCCCCGCGCGTACATGACGGCCGCCCACAACTCTTCCGTGTGGCGGGGAGTGCCGAGTTCGGAGAGCGCGCGGAAGGCCGTGCCGGTGTCGAGTCTGTCGAGGGCCACGAGCGCGGTGGCGACCAGGCCCGCCGTACGGATGAGGGCCTCGGCCTCTCCCATGATCGGCGGATGCCGGAGCTCCTCCTCGATCCACCGGGTCGCCTCGTGGGTCCGGCCCCGGAGGGCTTCGAGGAGCGCGAGTTTGCCCGCGGCCTCTCGCTCGACGAACACACCGCGACCCGCCGTGTGGGCACGGCGCAGCATCGTTCCGGCATCGGTGGTGCGTCCGCCGAGGAGGTAGACGGTGCCGAAGTTGAGGTATTTCAGTCCGTGGGCGTGCCGGGTCGTGTCGTCCAGCGTCTCGAAATTCGGCACGGGTTCGGTGGCCAGGCCGTCGCACACTTCCATCGCCTCGTCGTAGGCACCCTGCATCCGGAGACTTCCGAGGCGAAGGATCGTTTCGAAGGATCGAGGGAAGGCCCACTGTTCCGGCTCTCCCGCCTTGTTCCGGGCACGGGTGATCGTCCGCAGCGACGCGACGGTGCGATCGTTGGTCGTCATGTGGTCGGGGAGCAGCTCGAGCAGCACGATCCCCAGGGAGCGGAGCGATCCGCTTCCGTACAGCGCCACCCAGTTCTTCTCGACGATGTCGATCGCGCATCGCCAGTCGCGCCGCTCCACGGCATGTTCGAGGGCGATGTCCGGACGCGAGCGCTGCAACCAGTAGTCGATGAGAGCCGACCGCGCATCCCACAGCTCCTTCGGGTATTCGGCGCTGCCCACCCGCAGGAGTGATCTGTGGACGACCTCGGGATAGCGCCAGGCGGTCTCGCCGTCCGTGGAGTCCTCGTCCGTCGAGCAGGCCTCGATCAGTCCCGACTCGGTCAGCGCGGTGAGGAAGGCGTCGCTGTCGTCGATGTGCGGTGGAGCCGAAATCGACGACTCCGTCACCGTGTTGGGTGCGGCGGAGACGAGGACCGAGCGGGAGGACAGTGCCAGTGAGGGATCCGCGGCCACGACATGCATGACGACGAGATCGACGGTCGAGTCGACCAGGACGTCGAGGGCGTCGGTACCGTAGACCCGATCCGGCTTCTCGGCGCGCAGCGTCGCACACACCGCCGCGACGAATGCGGCGAATCCTTCGGTGCGGCGGGTGATCCACTCGATGGTGCGTTGGTCCCGCGCAAGTCCGAAGAGCCGGAACAGTGCAGCGGTCTCGTCCACGGTGAACGCCAGGTCGTCGTCGCCGACGATCGTCCTGTGCGGGTGTCCGTCGACAAGTTCGGCCCACGAGCCTGCGGCCCTGCTGGTGACCACCATCCGCACCTGCGGCCCGAGCCGCAGCAACTGCCCGACCCGGTCTTCGATCGCTTCGACCGACCGGACACCGTCGAGCACGAACATCACGGGCCGGGGGTGCCGGACCAGTATCGAACACAACGAGTCGAAGGAGCCTTCCGCCGCAACGGGTTCGTCGACTCCGAGGGAGGTGCACAGCGACGATGCCACCGTCGACCAGTAGGTCTCGGGTGTGACGTCGTGCGCGGGTTCGGGAATCACCACCGGCGCCCACTCGGGACACGGGTCGGTCGCCAGCCACGTGTCGACGAGGGTCGTCTTGCCGGAGAAGGGGCCACCGAGGATCACGGCGAGTTCGGAATGCGCGGACAGAACGGAGAACAATCGGCGACGGGACAAAGGCAGTGTTCTCGGCACGTCCACTATCCCTTTCGCATCCGGGCAGCATCGCCCCCGAAACGGACTCACAAGTATGTGCAAATATTAGCAGCCGGCGGGGGAAATGACGGATTTCGCCGGGATTCCGATCGCGCGTCAGGAATCACATCGAAGTAGTCCCGCACCTCCATTCACACGGTCCACGAACGGATCTCACGTCGGCGGGGGAGAAACTCGGTGAGCTTCTCCCCCGCTGCGACTTCGTTCAGTGTGCGAATGCCTGGTCGGTGTGGCCGCGACCGACACCCTCGCGGAGATATCCGACTACATCGGCGATGTCTTCACCGAGCTTGTGGGCGATGTCCCGGCTGAAGCCCTCGCGAAGCACGATTCGCAGGACCGCGACGTCCTCCGCGTCGGCCGGCATCGTGTAGGCCGGAACCTGGAATCCGCGGGCCCGCAATTCGTGGGAGATGTCGAACACCGTGAAGCCGGGGTCGCCCGTCACCTCGAAGGAGATGACCGGCATGGCGGAGCCGTCCGTGATGATCGCCATGTTCTCGATCTCGGAGATCTGCTTCGACAGCATGAGCGCGGTGTCGCGCAGGGTCTCCATGATCTGCGTGTACCCGGCGACACCGAGCCGGATGAAGTTGTAGTACTGGCCGATGACCTGGTTACCAGGACGCGAGAAGTTGAGCGTGAACGTCGGCATGTCGCCACCGAGGTAGTTGACCCGGAAGACCAGGTCCTCGGGCAGATGTTCCTTCGAGCGCCAGACGACGAAACCGATACCCGGATAGGTCATGCCGTACTTGTGACCACTGACGTTGATGGACACGACCCGCGGCACACGGAAGTCCCATTCGAGGTCCGGATGGAGGAAGGGCACCACGAAGCCACCGGAGGCGGCGTCGACGTGCAACGGGACGTCGGGACCGCCGGAGGCCGCGAGCTCGTCGAGCGCGGCGGCGATCTCCGCCACCGGCTCGAGTTCACCGGTGAAGGTGGTGCCGAGGATCGCGACGACGCCGATGGTGTTCTCGTCGACCGCTTCACGGACCTGCTCGGGGGTGATGACGTAACGGCCGGGCTCCATCGGCAGGTACTTCGGCTCGACGTCGAAGTAGCGGCAGAACTTCTCCCACACCACCTGCACGTTGCTGCCGAGCACCAGGTTCGGCTTCGACGCGTCCTTGCCGGCGGCCCTACGGGCCTCACGCCAGCGCCACTTGAGCGCGAGACCGCCGAGCATGACGGCCTCGGACGAACCGATCGTCGAGACGCCGGTGGCCGACGACGGATCGGCCGGATCGAGGTTCTCGGCGTGGAACAGGGCCGCGACCATGTTGACGCAGCGGGTCTCGATCTCCGCCGTGGCCGGATACTCGTCCTTGTCGATCATGTTCTTGTCGAACGTCTCGGCCATGAGACGACCCGCCTGCGGATCCATCCACGTGGTGACGAAGGTCGCCAGGTTGAGCCGCGAGCTGCCGTCGAGCATCAGCTCGTCGTGTATGAACTGGTACGTCGCCTCCGGATCGGTCTCCGACTTGGGAAGTCGCAGAGCAGGAATCGGGTCGGTACCGAGTCTGCCGGTGAAGGCAGGTGCGAGTGTCTCGGCTGGAGCATTGGACTCTGACATGGTTTCCTCCATTTCCCGCATCGAACACTCGTCGATCCGGTGACTTCAGGACATACGGGGCGGCTCTCACACCTCGATCGGCGGGTACAGCCTCTCCATCGTGTAGCGGCGGTTGCGCCGAACCGACAGGGCACTCAGCGTCAACGATACGAGCAGGATTCCGGCCAGGACAGCGATTGCGATCCACAATCGCGAATCGATGTTCTCGGCGACGGTGAGCTGCCGCAGACCGTTGACGGTGTAGGTCATCGGGTCGAACGGGTGGATGTACTGGAACGGCTTCGCCGTGGTCGGCACGGGGTAGATACCGCCGGCCGAGACCAGTTGCAGCATCAGGAAGGCCAAGGTCACCACCCGACCGACGGCGACGCCGAAGATCGCATTGAACGCTTGGATCATGGCCAGATACGTTGCGGAGATCAAGATCAGGAACAGGATCGTCCCCACGACGTGCTTCACGTCCAGTCCGACGCCGAAATGGACCACCGTGTACATCACGACCACCTGCAGGATGCCTACCAGCAGAGCCGGCCAGTACGACGCGAGGACCGTGCGGTAGGCACCGAGTCCCGCGACGGTGGGCCGCGACTGCAACGGGGTGAGCAGCATCCAGGTGATGATGCCGCCGACGAACAGGGCGAGCGACAGGAAGAACGGGGCGAAACCGGTACCGAAGGTGGGTGCCTCGTACGTGTAGTTCTGTTGCAGAGCAACCGGAGTCGACAACGTCTCGGCGGTGGCGGTGCGTTGTTCGTCCGTCCAGTTCGGCACCTGGGTGGCACCCTGGCTCAGGGCCTGCGCGAGTTCCTGCGAACCCGACTGCAACTCGACCATGCCCGAGGACAGCTCTCCTGCTCCGTCGGCCAACTGGACACTGCCGTCGGTGAGTTGGACGAGACCGGAGTTCAGCGTGGCGGCACCGGAGCTCAGTTCGTCGACACCGCTGCGGAGTCGGTTCACGTCCGCCGCCAGTCCCCCGTTCGACAACGTCGCCAGAGCTCCCTGTAGCGGACTGTTCGGGTTGCCGAGTTGATACTCGAGTTGTTCGGCGCCTGCCTGCAGACGCATGATCTCAGCGCGTAGGGCGTCGGCATCGGAGGCCGCCTGTTGCGCCGTCAGCGGTGTCAACGCGGTGATCGCCTGCTGCACGACCGGATCGGAGCTCCGGTTCAGGATGTCGACGACCTGCTGTACGGCCTGGTTCACCGTCGACTGCGTGGTCTGCGGTACCCGCGATTCGAGGGCGTCGAGCGAGGCCCGCAGCTCCGCTGCCTGCCCGGCGACACCCGAGAGGGCACCGCTGTCGAGCGCGCTGAGCAGCGGACCCGTCACGCCGTCGATCGCGGTGGCGAGTTCGTTCGCGCCGGTAGCGAGCTGCGCCGACCCGTCTCGCGCCGTGACCATGTTCGTCGCGAGCTCCTGCGATCCCGAAGCGAGCTGGTCCGCGCCGCTCTTGGCCGTGTCGATGCCGTCGGCGAGTTGCCCGGCACCATCGGCGGCCTGCTTCAGACCCGAGCCGGCGCTCTCGAGACCGGTGAGCACGGTCCCGACACCTTGGGCACCGATCGTGGAGTTCACCTGTCCGATCACCTGTTCGGACGCGTCCTGCCCGATGATCGTCGCGAGATAGTTGTTCGCGTCGTTGAAAGTGAAGACCAGATTCGCCTTCTCCGGGTTGTCGCCGTTGGGGGATTCGACCGCTTCGGTGAAATTCTCCGGAATCGTGATGGTGTAGTAGTACTTTCCGTCGGCCAGACCCGCGACGGCGTCCTCTTCCGACACCTCCGCCAGATCGAGCTGACCGGATGCGATGAGAGACTTCACGACCTGATCGCCGGCGTCGACCTGTTCCCCCGTCGACGAACGACCGGTGTCGTTGTTGACGATCGCCGCGGGAATCTTGTTCACCGCACCGAACGGATTCCAGAAGGCCCACAGGTACATGGCCCCGTACAGCAACGGCATGAGAATGATCGTCGCGATCGCGATGCGCGGCATCGTGCCGCGGAAGTATCGCTTCGAGTCGCTACCGAGAGAGACGCCTGCGAGCACTCGTCACTTCCTCTTCGTCAGGACGCCGATGTCACCGGGTCCGAGCAGATCGTGCATGTCCACCACGGCCCGTACCCCGCTATCGGGGTCGACGGGGTTCACGTCGCCGATGATCACCGCCTGGTTCTCACCGAGCGCGACGAGCCGGCCGAGCAGGGTGGCACGTTCGACGTCGTCGGCGATCCGATCGATCCGGCCCACCACCAGCAGTGGCGGACGCCGGGTGTTCGCCACCGAGATCCGCAGGAGCAGTTGCTGGAGTTCGGGGAGGTCGTCGACGAACGCCTCGAGCGGTGGCAGCGGTACGTCGCCGAAGATCTCCTCGCACATCTCGGCGATACCGTCCTCACGGACCCGCGGAACGAACTTGTACCACGGGGAATCCCACCGCTTCTGCTCGGTGACGAGATCGCGCACGGTGACCGACGGGCGCACCTCGTCGAGCTCGTTCATGCACGCAATCGCCGACCGCGCGATGATCTTCTGCGGTCTGTCCTCGCCGAGAACCGTCAGCGATCCCCGGGTCAGTCGCATGCGACCGCACAGAGCCATGAGCAACGCGGTACGCGCAGCACCGGCCTGCGCGGCCAGAACCGTCACTCCCCCGGCGTCGAGGTCCAGGTCGAGGGGGCCGAAGACATGGCCCCAGGGTCCGTGGAGTTCGATCCCGCGCGCCGACACGAGTGTGCCCGGCGTCTGCCGGGCAGTTGCCCGCTGCACGACCGGAGCGCCGTACGGCGGAGTCCCGACATCATCCGGTTCGGCTGTGCCCACCGGCGTGCCGCCGTAGTTTCCGTCCACGACGAAGGGATCCTCGAGCTGCTCGTCCGACAACTCGTCCCAGGCCTCTGCGTCGCTGTGCTGCCCGTAGTGAGTCACCGACTGTCCTTGCGCCGAGCGAGTGGGGTGTGGTGCCGTGTCCGATGCGCTGCCACGGTCACAGGCTGTTCTTGACGACGTGGCCGTTCTTCACGATGACCGACAGGTTCTTTGCCGGATCGGCGATCAGACTCAGATCCTCGAGCGGGTTGCCGTCGACGAGGAGCACGTCCGCCCAGGCGCCCTTGTCGATCACACCCCATCGGGCCTGACGGTAGGGATCGCGTTCGCCTGCGAGCCGGAACAGTTCGGCGTTTCCGAAGGTGAGCATCCGCAGCGCGTCGAGGTTGCTGTAGTGGTCGCCGAGCCGCGCGGCCATCTCGCTCTGGCGCGGCGCGATCTGCGGCTCGAGCAGCAGGTCGGTTCCCCAGGCCGTCTTCACGCCGTGCTTCTGCGCCCACTCGTAGACGTGGTCGGTGCCGGTGCAGATCTGCTTGTCCTTCTCCGCGCGATCCGGGTCGGGATAGTGGTGGTCGCCGAGCGCGAAAGGCTGCATCGACAACCACACCTCCTTCTCCGCGAGCAGTGCGACGGTCTCCTCGTCGGCGAGGTGGCCGTGCTCGATCGACTTCACCCCGGCCGCGACCGCGCGGCGGATCCCGGTGACGTTGTAGACGTGGGTGGCCACGTACGTGCCGTAGTCGGATGCGGCCTGGACGGCGGCACGCAGTTCTCTGTCGATGAACTGGACGGTGTACAGCGGGTCGTACATGGACGCCGCTCCGCCGCCGACCATCAGCATGATCTGCGATGCACCTTTCTTGAGTTGCTCGCGCACGGCTGCGAGGACCCGGTCCTCACCATCTGCGACCCGCATGAAGCCGATCTGTTCGGCGCGGGCCTGATCCCCACCGAGGGCTGTAGGGCATTCGTAGACGAAGCCGAAGTCGCCGTGCCCGGACGTCTGCGAGATCGCGGCCTGGGACGGGTAGATGCGGGGACCGTCGAACAATCCCCGGTCGATCACCGATTTGATGCTGCCGGTGTCACCGGCCATGTCGCGGACGGCGGTGAAGCCGCGCAGCAGCATGTTGCGGGCCTCGGCGAGGCCGTTGAGCGCGATGTGCGCTTCGCTGCCCATCACCATGTCGATGTAGGAGTTCGCGTTACCGACGAGGTGGACGTGCGCGTCGGACATGCCGGGCATGAGGACCCGCCCGCCGCCGTCGATCACGTCGGTCTCGCGGCCGGGTTCGTCGCCGATCGGCGATTCGGATACGGCGACGATGCGGTCTCCGTCGATCAGTACGTCGCCGGTGACGAGCTCTCCGGAAACTCCGTCGAAAACTCGCACATTACGAAAAAGAAGGCGCTGAGTGGACTTACCGGTTTCCGTCATGGCTGGGACGCTAACGCGCATCGAACACGACTTCCGACCAACAGAAAGGATCCCGAACCAATTCACCCCAACCGTTCACCCTTTTCGAAAGTTCGTTCTGAACTGCACCTATTCGATCGGATAGTTCCTTTTGAAAACACACAAACTTCCGATCTCCGACTTGCACTGCGCCAATGCTGATTCACCCGACATTGCGCATGCAGTCCTGGGGTTCGTCATCGGCGCCGCCCTGTTCGCATTGGGTTCGGCGCCCGGAATTGCGACGCTTCTCGGCACCGCCGGTGCAAATACTTCGTTCTTCGTGGGTTCCTGGTTCTTCACGGGTGCAGCATTCGTCCAATTGATGCTCAGTGGGCCGGCCACCGTCACGGACAAGGGCAGCCCGGCGATCCGCGCCGACTGGCTCGCGTCGCTGATCCAGTTCATCGGTACGCTGCTGTTCAACGTCAGCACGGGAGCCGCACTGCACGCCCACACCGTCAAGGGTGAGAAGCACCTGGTGTGGAACCCCAATCTCGAAGGTTCCCTGTGCTTTCTGGTGTCGAGCGCGATCGCGTGTGCAGTCCTCTGGCGAGCGGGCTCGCATTGGGCGCCGCGCTCGAAGGACTGGATCAGCGGGTGGCTGAACATGCTCGGGTCGATCGCTTTCGGGGTCTCCGCCGTCGGTTCGTTCGTCCTCGACGACGGAAACACTCTCGACCCGAGCCTTGCCAACACCGGCACGTTCGTCGGGGCGATCTGCTTCCTGCTCGCCGCGGCGGTATTCCTCGGAAGGCGCAGCGCCGAGGAACCGGAATCCGCAACGGCCTCCTGAGAATCCGCGGGCAGGGCACCTCCCGGCGGAGAGCGTCTCAGTTCTCCCCTTCGCGCCCTTCGAGATAGGCGCGAGCGGCGTCGGGCCCCTCGTCGAGCAGGATCCGGAAACCGTCCTCGTCGAGCACGGGTACTCCGAGATCGGCGGCCTTGTCGGCCTTCGAACCCGGGTTGTCGCCGATGACGACGAAAGCCGTCTTCTTCGACACCGATCCGGCGGCCTTGCCTCCGCGCGCGAGGACGGCCTCCTTGGCCTGGTCGCGGGAGAATCCCGCGAGCGTGCCCGTAACCACGATCGACAGTCCTTCGAGGGTTCGCGGGATCGATTCGTCGCGTTCGTCGGCCATCCGCACACCCGCTGCCGCCCACTTGTCGACGATCGCGACGTGCCAATCGACGGTGAACCAGTCGGTCACCGCCGCGGCGATCGTCGGTCCGACGCCCTCGACGGCCGCGAGCTCGTCGACGGACGCGGCCCGGATCCGGTCGAGGCTGCCGAACTCGGTGGCCAGCGCACGCGCAGCGGTCGGTCCGACGTGCCGGATGGACAGGGCGACCAGCACGCGCCAGAGCGGCTGTTCCTTCGCCTTGTCGAGGTTCTGCAGCAGACGTTCGCCGTTCTTCGACAGCACGCCCTTGGTGGTGCGGAAAAACGGGATGCGTTCGAGGTCTTCCTTCGTGAGCGAGAACAGGTCGCCCTCGTCGGCGATGATCTTCCCCTCGAGCAGCGCCGTGGCCGCCTCGTAGCCGAGGGCTTCGATGTCGAACGCTCCCCTGCCCGAGACGTGGAAGACCCGCTCGCGCAATTGCGCCGGGCACGACCGCGAGTTGGGGCAGCGCAGGTCGACGTCGCCCTCCTTCGCCGGGGCGAGGGTGGTACCGCATTCGGGGCACTGCGTGGGCATCTCGAAGGCGTACTCGGAACCGTCGCGCAGGTCGACGACCGGGCCGAGGACCTCCGGGATCACGTCGCCGGCCTTGCGGATGACCACGGTGTCGCCGATGAGCACGCCTTTGCGCTCCACCTCGGACGCGTTGTGCAGCGTCGCCAGCGAGACGGTGGACCCGGCGACGGTGACCGGCTCCATGTAGGCGAAGGGGGTCACGCGTCCGGTGCGCCCGACACTGACGCGGATGTCGAGGAGCTTGGTGGTGACCTCCTCCGGCGGGTACTTGTAGGCGATCGCCCACCGTGGGGCGCGGGACGTGGCACCGAGGCGTCGGTGCAGCCCCATGTCGTCGATCTTGACCACCAGGCCGTCGATCTCATGTTCGATGTCGTGGCGGTGTTCGCCCCAGTAGCGCATCCGCTCGACGACCGCCTCGGCGCCCTGCACGCGAACAGTGTGCGGTGAGACGGGCAGGCCCCAGGCCGCGAAGGCCGCGTAGGCGTCGGATTGCGAGCGGGGTTCGAAGCCCTCCATGCGGCCGTAGCCGTGGCAGTACATGCGCAGACGCCGGCGCGCGGTGACGGCCGGGTTCTTCTGCCGCAGGGAACCGGCGGCGGAATTGCGGGGATTCGCGAAGGGCGGCTTGCCTTCGGCCACCAGCCCGGCGTTGAGGGTCTGGAAGTCCTCGAGCCGGAAGAACACCTCGCCGCGCACTTCGAGCAACGTCGGGATCGGGTATTCGGCGGTGCCGGTGAGCTTTTCGGGAACGTCGTCGATCGTGCGGGCGTTGAGGGTGACGTCCTCCCCGGTGCGTCCGTCGCCGCGGGTGGCCGCGCGGACGAGTTTGCCGTTCTCGTAGACGAGGCTGAGCGCCACGCCGTCGATCTTCACCTCGCACAGATAATCGGGGTGAGTGCCGGTCTCGACCTCGGCGCGCGAGAGCCACGCGCGCAGTTCGTCCTCGTCGAAGACGTTGTCGAGGCTGAGCATCCGTTCGAGATGCTCGACGGCACCGAATTCGGTGGCGAAGCCGCCGCCGACCAGCTGGGTGGGCGAATCCGGCGTGCGGAGTTCGGTGTACTGATCCTCGAGTGCCTGCAGTTCGCCGAGGAGCGCGTCGAACTGACCGTCGGAGATGATGGGGGCGTCGCGCACGTAATAACGGAACTGATGCTCGCGCACCTGTTCGGCGAGATCCTGCCAGCGCTCACGCGCCTCCGGAGGAGCGGTGATGGGTGCGTCCGTCGGTTCACTCACAGCCTGCAAGCCTAGTCGAGGGGACCGACCGGAATACTCAGAGCGTGTCGGCTTCCTCAGCGAAGGCCGACGCGACGTCGCGCAACGAACGCAGAGCGGCCCGTGCCCCCTCCGTGGAGGCCGAGGCCAGCCCGCAGACCGGGCTCACCGCCACCGATTGCAGCACCTTCCTGGGGAACCCGAGCCGGTCGATCAGCTCGACCGCCGGTGCCGCGTACTCGCGCCAGCCCGTCGAGGCCGGTGCGGTGGCGGGCACGAGTCCGAGTATCGGGACCGTGCCCGAGTCGAACAGTTCCCCGAGTCCGTCGAGGTCGGAGTGTCGCACGCATCCGACGTCGAAGGCCACAGCGTCGGCAGCGCTGCGCCGCAGGAAGTCGGCCGGGAAGGTGCCCGCGCAGCAGTGCACCGCGACGGAGAGCCCAGTGCCCCGAATCGTCGTGTCGAGCACGTCCAGCGCTTCCGGGTCCGGCACGGCAGGGACGGTCTCGAGGACGGTCCGGCCCTTCAGCGTTCCGGCGAGCACATCCGGCAGCGACGGTTCGTCGAGTTGCGCGACCACCTGAACCCCGAGCCGGCGGGTGATCTCGGCGGCGTGTCGGGCCAGGCCCTCCGCGAGCGATTCGGCCAGGTCGCGAACGGCGCCGCGGTCGGTGAGCACCCGGCGTCCCGTGGCGAGTTCGACGTGGGCGGCGAGGGTGAGCGGCCCGGCAGCCTGCACCTTCACGGGGCGGCCGGCATCCAGCCCGGCGCGTTCCCAGGCCTCCTCGAGCGCATCGAGGTCCTGGGCGAGCAGGTCGCGCGCCCGGGCGGCCACACCGCCGCGTCGCGACACGAGGCGGTAGCCAGTGGTCGAGGTGTCGAGGTACATGTCGACGAGCAGGGCGCTGACCCGCCCGATCATGTCGGCACCGAGGCCGCGTGCCGGCAGTTCGACGAGGTGGGGCAGATCGGTGAGTTCGCCGACGACGACCGCCGCGGCCTCGCGCGGGTCCGTCCCGGGCCACGAACCGATGCCTGTCGCGAGACCGGACCACACCTCGCGGCCGGTGGCAGGTGCCGTCACCGGTCCCCTGCCGCGATGGTTCCACTGCCGAGGACGATGTCGCCCGCAGCGTCGGACCGGTACAGCACGGCGGCCTGACCGGCGGCGACACCGGTGAGCGGTTCGCGCAGCGAGATCTCGATGCCCGGACCCACCGCTTCGGCGACGGCCGGGGCCAGGCCGCCGTGAGCGCGGACCTGGACGACGCACTCGATCGGTCCGACAGGAGCGGTGCCGGAGGTCCATACGGCGCGCTCGGCGCGGATCGACTCGACCTTCAGCTGTTCGGCGCTGCCGACCCGGACGGTGCCGCTCTCCGGTTCGATCGCGGTGACGTAGCGGGGGCGTCCGTCCGGTCCGGGCCCGGCGATACCGAGTCCCTTGCGCTGGCCGATGGTGAAACCGTGCACGCCCTCGTGCTGCGCGAGCACCTCACCCGAACGGTCGTCCACGACGGCGCCGGGACGCACACCGATGCGGGCACCGAGGAAGGCGCGGGTGTCGCCCGACGGGATGAAGCAGATGTCGTGGCTGTCGGGCTTGTTCGCCACAGCGAGTCCGCGCTCGGCGGCCTCCTCGCGGATCCGGCTCTTGGGGGTGTCGCCGACGGGGAACACCGCGCGCGACAACTGCTGCGCCGTGAGCACGGCGAGTACGTACGACTGGTCCTTGTCGGCGTCGACGGCGCGGCGCAGCACCCCGTCGTTCAACTGCGCGTAGTGACCGGTGGCGACGGCGTCGAAGCCGAGCGCGACGGCACGGTCGGCCAGCGCCGAGAACTTGATCTTCTCGTTGCAACGCAGGCACGGGTTCGGGGTCTCACCGGCGGCATAGGACGCGACGAAGTCGTCGATCACGTCCTCCTTGAAGCGGTCTGCGAAATCCCAGACGTAGAAGGGAATTCCGAGCACGTCGGCGGCGCGGCGAGCATCGCCGGCGTCCTCCTTCGAGCAGCATCCGCGCGAGCCGGTGCGCAGTGTGCCCGGCGCGGCCGACAACGCGAGATGCACTCCCACGACGTCGTGTCCGGCCTCGACCATGCGGGCGGCGGCGACCGCCGAGTCCACACCGCCGCTCATTGCCGCAAGAATCCTCATCTCCGGTCACCTCCTCGTCCACCGGCGCTCGCCAGTCCGGCGGCGCGAGCCCTGTCCACCACGGAAGGGAGAGTTTCGATCAGTTTGTCGATGTCACTGCGGGTTGTGTTGTGCCCCAACGAGAATCGGAGCGAACCGCGTGCCGTGATCGGGTCCGCCCCCATCGCGACGAGTACGTGACTCGCGCGCGCGACCCCGGCGGTGCACGCCGAACCGGTCGAGCATTCGATACCGGCCGCGTCGAGCAACATCAGCAGCGAGTCGCCTTCGCATCCGGGGAACGTGAAGTGCGCGTTGTTGGGCAGTCGTCCGACCTCGCGAGGACCGTTGAGGATCGCGTCGGGGATCGCCGCCTCGACACCCGCGACAAGAAGATCGCGCAGGTGCGCGAGTTCGGCGGTGCGGCCGGGCAGATCCGAGGTGACCTCGCGCAACGCCGCGGCCATCGCCACGATGGACGCGGTGTCCTGCGTCCCGGACCGCACGTCGCGTTCGTGGCCCCCACCGTGGGCGAGCGGCACGCACGGTACCTGCCTGCCGAGCAGCAGCGCTCCCACTCCCTGCGGACCACCGAACTTGTGAGCGGCCAGGGTCAGTGCCGACAGTCCGCTCGCGGTGAAATCGACTGGGAGATGCGCGACCGCCTGCACGGCGTCGCTGTGCATCGGGACGTCGAACTCGGCGGCGACCGCAGCGAGTTCGGTGATCGGCATGACGGTGCCGACCTCGTTGTTCGCCCACATCACGGACACGAGGGCGACCTCGTCGGCGTGGCGCGAGAGTTCCTCGCGGAGCGTGGTGGGATCGACGCGGCCGGAGCCGTCCACCGGCAGCCACGTGACCTGGGCATCCTCGTGCTCGACGAGCCATTCGACGGCGTCGAGCACGGCGTGGTGTTCGACCGCGCTCGCGAGGATCCGGCGACGCCGGGGGTCCTGGGCGCGGCGACCCCAATAGATGCCCTTGACGGCCAGATTGTCGCCCTCGGTGCCACCGGAGACGAAGATCACCTCGGAGGGCCGGGCGCCGAGGGCGGCCGCAATCGACTCCCGCGACTCCTCGACGCGCCGGCGCGCTGCGCGCCCCGATCCGTGCAGGGAGGACGCGTTTCCGACGGTGGCGAGGACCGACGTCATCGCCTCGACGGCCGCAGGAAGCATCGGCGACGTCGCGGCGTGATCGAGGTAGACGGTCGTGGAGGTACCGGAGGGACCGGCGGCGGGCGAGGTCATGACCGATCCAGGATAGCGGGTCGGCGCAGGTGCCCGCCGCGCTCAGGGGGGTCGCCCGTCAGGCGGCGTCCACGGTCCGTGCCGTTCCACCGGCCGGTGAGCCGCCGACCGGCAGGAATGTCACGGCCTCGACCGGGCGCTCGGCACGGACCGCGCGGGCGCATCGGGCTGCGAGATCGTGCCGGTCCCGACCCGGATGTTCGAGCGGAGCGAGCACGACTTCGACGACGACACCGCGGTTCCGGATCATCCGCCGGATCGAGGAACCGATCGTCTCGTCACCGACGAAGGCCGGCGCGGCGGTGAGGTCTCCCCCGCGCTCGCCGTATCGCAGGCCGACGGGCTGGACGGGGCACTGCGCGTCCACGGCCGCCTGCAGCAGGGCGGGGCGGAAACCGCCGTGGGACCGTCCGCATCGCGTCGTGCCCTCGGGGAAGACGGCGACGCACCCGCCCTCCAGCAAGCGGGTGCGTACTCGCTCGATCACGGCGGGCAGCAGTCGCAGTCGTTCCCGTTCGATGGGGATGACACGCATCCGGCGTGCGAGCGCGCCCAGCAGGCCCCAGTCGAGCAGGTCCGCTCGTGCGACGAACTCCGCGGGAGCGACTGCGGTGAGGACGAGGACATCCGTCCACGAGATGTGCGGTGCAACGACGAGCACGCCCCCTGCGCGCGCCCGTCGGTCACGCCGATCGTCGATCGTCGGACGGATGCCTACGCACCACAACAACAGGCGCGCACTGCGCCGCACCGTGCTCTCCCGACGCGCCGCGGGAATCATCCGTCCTGCCAGCAGGAGCGGCACCACCGTCAGCACGACCGCGACCGTCGCGATGCGCAACCACACCGTCGGCAGACCCACACGATCCGTCCCGTCCGGCAGGCACCGGATCCCGCACGGACTCGACGGCATCCACGCGTGCACCCGTGTCGTACCGACCCGAGTCACCGCGACCCCCGCTCGGCACGCTCGGCGGCCGCGCGCAGGCGGGCGAGATAGCGGGTGTCCGCCCGGTCCACGGCTAGTATCGCGACGAAGTCGGCGACCCCGAAGTCCGGATCGTGGGCCGGTTCACCACAGATCCGGGCACCGAGCCGCAGGTATCCGCGCAGGAGCGGCGGGACCTCGGGACGCGGCAACGGAGCGATCTCGTCGAGCGGGTGGCCTTCGACCATCACGGGATTCAGCGGTCGGACCCGCGCTGCGGGTTCGACGGCGTGTCGTTCGAGCAGCAGGTCGCGCACGGCCCGAACGTTCGACGCCTCGGGTTCGTCGGGCGTCGTGCGCATGGGCACCGAGACGCATCCGACGACCTCGTTGTGTCCGGTCGCCTCGAGATAGTGCAGGATGCCGGCCCACATCAGGGTGAGGACCGATCCGGAACGGTGGGCTGGATCGACGCAGGCCCTGCCCATCTCCACCAGGCCGCGCCCGTGTGGGTCGAGTGCGGAGAGATCGAATTCGGTGGCGGTGTAGTACCCACCGGCCTCGCGGGCGGCTTCGGGCGGCAGCATCCGGTAACAGCCGACGACGTCGTCGGTGACCCGATCGCGCACCAGCACGTGGTCGCAGAACTCGTCGAACCGGTCGGCGTCGGATCCGCCCCCCGCGTCGGGGATCCGGAAGCCGGGTTCACCGGAGAAAACCCGGTACCGAAGGCGTTGCGCAGCTAGGCGATCCGACGCTTCCGTCGACACGACGAGGGAGTAGCGGGGGCCGGACAGGACGGGAGCGGTGAACCCACTCGGGCGGTACAGCACCGGCGATGTGGTCATGCCCCAAGGTGTAACGACCGTGGGAGGCGCGCCGGCGGCGACGGGGTGTCGCGGCGATGCATCGCCGATGAACACTCCCGCAGAATGCACGCGGCCCCGCTCCTTTCGAAGGAGCGGGGCCGCGCAGGGATCGATCTGCCGGAGCGGATCAGCCCTTGTGCTTCTTGACCTCCTCGGTCAGCTGCGGAGCGACGTTGAACAGGTCGCCGACGACGCCGTAGTCCGCGATCTCGAAAATCGGGGCCTCTTCGTCCTTGTTGACGGCGACGATGGTCTTCGACGTCTGCATGCCGGCGCGGTGCTGGATGGCGCCGGAGATGCCGAGCGCGACGTACAGCTGCGGGGAGACCGTCTTACCGGTCTGACCGACCTGGAACTGGCCCGGGTAGTAGCCCGAGTCGACGGCGGCGCGGGAAGCACCGACGGCGGCACCGAGCGAGTCGGCGAGCTCCTCGACGACGGAGAACTTGTCGGCCGAACCGACACCGCGGCCACCGGAGACGACGATCGACGCCTCGGTCAACTCCGGACGGTCGCCGCCTACGATCGGATCGCGCGAGACGATCTTCACGGCGTTCTCTTCCTGGGCCGGAACCTCGACGGCCACACGCTCGGCGGCGGCAGCCTCGGGCTTGGCCTCGATGGCGCCCGGGCGGATGGAGATCACGGGGACCTCACCGTTGGCCTTGGCGTCGACGGTGAACGCGCCACCGAAGATCGAGTGCACGGCGGAGCCGTCGGCCTTGACGTCGACGACATCGACGAGCAGACCGGAGCCGATGCGGGCGGCGAGGCGGCCCGACACCTCCTTGCCCTCGACGGACGCGGCGGTGATGACGGCGGCGGGGCTGGTGGACTCGACGAGCGACGCGAGGACGTCGACCTTCGGGGTCACCAGGTAGTTGTCGACGTCTTCTGACTCGGCGGCGTAGACCTTGACCGCACCGGCGGCGGCGAGGGCGTCCTGCAGCGCGTCGGCGGTGCCGGGGGCACCTGCGACGACGGCCGAGGGCTCGCCGAGCACACGCGCGGCGGTGATGAGTTCGGTGGTGACCTTCTTGAGCGCGCCCTCGGCATGCTCGACGAGCACGAGTACTTCTGCCATTACTACTTCTCTCCTAGATATGTCAGATGTTGTCGCGGGGCGCGATCAGATGATCTTCTGGCCGACCAGGTACTGAGCGATCTTGCTGCCGCCGTCGCCCTCGTCGGTGACGCGCTCACCCGCGGTGCGCGGGGGCTTCGGAGTCACACCGGTGACGGTGGACGCAGCGTTCGCAACACCGAAGATCTCGGGATCGAGACCGATGTCGGCGAGGGTGAGGGTCTGAACTTCCTTCTTCTTCGCGGCCATGATGCCCTTGAAGGAGGGGAAGCGGGGCTCGTTGATCTTCTCGGTGACCGAGACGATGGCGGGGAGCGGAGCCTCGATGCCGAAGACGCCCTCGTCGGTCTCGCGCTCGCCGGAGGCCTTGCCGTCCGCGATCGTGAGCTTGCGCAGGTGCGTCAGGTGAGGCAGGCCCAGGTACTCGGCGATGATCGCGGGCACGGCGCCCACGCGACCGTCGGTGGCCTCGTTACCGGCGATGACCAGCTCGACACCCTCGATCTGGCCGAGCGCAGCGGCGATCGCGTACGCGGTCTGGATCGAGTCGGAGCCGTGCATGGCGGGATCGTTGAGGTGGATCGCCTTGTCGGCGCCCATGGACAGCGCCTTGCGGATGGCGTCGGTGGCGCGGTCCGGGCCGGCGGTCAGAACGGTGACCTCACCGCCGTCGCGCTCCTTGATGAGCAGAGCTTCCTCGACGGCGCGCTCGTTGATCTCGTCGAGCACGGCGTCGGCGGCCTCACGGTCGAGCGTGTAGTCGCCGTCGCTGAGCTTGCGCTCGGACCACGTGTCGGGGACCTGCTTGATCAAAACGACGATGTTCGTCATGGGTCTGCGTCGACCTCCTGTGTGTAGCTGCCTTTGGTCGGCAAGGCGCTGCCTGAACCGAGCACTCGTGTCTTTCGCACGGCGTGTGCGATAGATTATCAGCCGCTAAGTTACCAGTCAGTAACTTGACGGGATTCCCGGTTCACCATAGCCGTACGGAAGGACGACGAAACCTGTGATCTGGAACACCGGAGACCACCCCTCCGGGGAGAGGTCTAATGTCGTGGCGGTGAGCGACACCCCCGCCCGCGCCGATGACGCGCACGCCCTCCCCCTCACCGGCGAACGGACGGTCCCCGGCATCGCCGAGGAGAACTACTGGTTCCGACGTCACGAGGTCGTCTACCAGAACTTTCTCCCCCGTTGCGTGAACCGGGCCGTGCTCGAGGCCGGCGCCGGCGAAGGCTACGGGGCCGACATGATCGCCGATGTGGCGACGCGCGTGATCGGCCTCGACTACGACGAGAGCGCCGTCGCACACATCCGCGCGCGCTACCCCCGCGTGGACATCCGGCACGGAAACCTCGCCGAACTTCCCCTCGAGGACGAATCGGTCGATACGGTCGTGAACTTCCAGGTGATCGAGCATTTGTGGGATCAGACACAGTTCCTACGCGAATGTCACCGCGTTCTCACCCCCGGCGGCGAATTGCTCATCAGTACTCCCAACCGGATCACCTTCTCCCCCGGCCGCGACACCCCGCTCAACCCCTTCCACACCCGTGAGCTGAACGCCGCCGAACTGACCGAACTGCTCGAGGACGCCGGCTTCCGCGTCGAACTCATGACCGGCGTGCACCACGGCCCCACGCTGCGCGCACTCGATGCCAAGCACGGCGGATCGTTCATCGACGCCCAGATCGAGCGCGCCCTCGCCGGGCAGCCGTGGCCGGACGATCTCACCGCCGACGTCGCGATGGTCTCCACCGACGACTTCGCCATCGTCCCCGAGAACATCGATGCGAGCCTCGATCTGGTCGCGATCGCCGTGAAGGACCCCGCAGCGAAGGACACCGCTCCGTGAGTGCCGCATCGTCCCGCGAACCCGGGATGTTCGCGCTCGTCCTCCACTCCCACCTCCCGTGGCTCGCCCACCACGGCCGGTGGCCCGTCGGCGAGGAATGGCTCTACCAGTCGTGGGCAGCGACCTATCTGCCCGTCACCGACGTGCTGCGGCGGCTCGCCGCCGAAGGCCGAACCCGGATGCTCACACTCGGCATCACCCCGGTACTGGCCGCGCAACTCGACGACCCGCACTGCCTCGCCGGGATGCACCACTGGCTCGGCAACTGGCAACTGCGCGCGCACGAGGCGGCCGGCATGCGGGAGGAGTCCTACCGCGCACTCGGCGCCCGCGAGCACCGCGCCGCCACCGCGGCACTGGAGGACTTCGAAACCCAATGGCGCCACGGCGGATCCCCCGTCGTGCGGCAGCTGATCGACGCCGACGCGATCGAACTGCTCGGTGGGCCTCTCGCCCATCCGTTCCAGCCCCTCCTCGACCCGCGACTGCGCACCTTCTCGTTGTCCGAAGGTCTCGCCGACGCGCACGCCCGCTGGAACCATCGCCCCCGCGGCATCTGGGGCCCGGAATGCGGTTACACGCCGGGCATGGAGAACGATTACGCCGCAGCGGGAGTCGAGCACTTCATGGTCGACGGTCCTGCGCTGCGCGGCGACACCTCGCTCGGCCGCACGGTCCGCGACTCGGACGTCGTGTGTTTCGGCCGCGACCTGCAGGTCTCGTACCGGGTGTGGTCGCCGAAGTCCGGCTATCCCGGCCACTCCGCCTACCGCGACTTCCACACCTACTGCCACGACACCGGACTCAAACCGTCCCGCGTCACGGGCCGCACGGTGCCCTCGCACGAGAAGGCGCCCTACGATCCCGAACTCGCGTCGCACGCCGTCGACCGGCACGTCGCCGACTTCGTCGAGACCGTCCGGCAGCGATTGCACAGCGAATCCGGCCGCATCGGCCGGGACGCACTCGTCGTCGCGGCCTTCGACACGGAACTGTTCGGCCACTGGTGGTTCGAAGGTCCGATCTTCCTCGAACGACTGCTCCGCGCGCTTCCCGAGGCCGGCATCGAGGTGGGAACCCTCGCCGATGCCCGCGACCGCGGGTACGTCGGCGCCTCCGTCGATCTCGAGAATTCGTCGTGGGGTTCGGGCAAGGACTGGCGGGTCTGGGCCGGCGACCAGGTCGCCGATCTCGTGCGTCTCAACGACGAGGTGGTGCGCACGACCCTCGACAGCATCGACAAGTCCCGCGAGCAGAGCATGTCGTCGGTCGCGCTCCGCAACCGCGTGCACGACCAGATGGTGCGCGAAGCACTGCTGACGGTCTCCAGCGACTGGGCGTTCATGGTCAGCAAGGACACCGCCGCCGCCTATGCCCGCGACCGCGCGCACAAACACGCCCACGCCCTGCGTGAGATCGCCGAGGCGGTCGACTCCGGACGCACCGAGACGGCACGGCGTCTGGCCGACGGATGGAACCGCGCCGACAATCTCTTCCCAGGACTCGACGCCCGACGACTGCCCGGACGCCACGGAGGCCCGCGATGAAGATTCTGCTCGTCTCATGGGAGTACCCACCCGTCGTCGTTGGCGGCCTGGGCAGACACGTCCATCATCTCGCCACCGAACTCGCCGCGGCGGGCAACGAGGTGGTGGTGCTGTCACGTCGCCCGACCGGCACCGATGCGTCGACCCACCCCACGATCAGCCACATCGCCGACGGCGTGCTCGTGGTGGCGGTCGCGGAGGACGCACCCCACTTCGACTTCGGCGAGGACATGATCGCCTGGACGCTGGCGATGGGCCACGCGATGGTCCGCGCCGGGATCGGGCTGACCCGCGGCGGCATCGGCGAAGGTTGGTATCCGGACGTCGTCCACGCCCACGACTGGCTCGTCGCCCACCCCGCGATCGCGCTGGCCGAGTACTTCGACGTGCCGCTCGTGTCGACCCTGCACGCGACCGAGGCCGGTCGCCACAGCGGTTGGCTGTCGGGCCGGATCAACCGCCAGGTGCATTCCGTCGAGTGGTGGCTCGCCAACGAATCCGACCGTCTCATCACGTGTTCGGCGTCGATGCACGACGAGGTCACCGAGTTGTACGGTCCGGACCTGCCGGAGATCTCCGTGATCCGCAACGGCATCGACATCACCACCTGGTCGTACCGCGACCGCGAACCGCGTCCCGGGCCGGCACGACTGCTGTACGTCGGCCGCCTCGAATACGAGAAGGGTGTGCAGGACGCGATCGCCGCGCTCCCCCGCATCCGCCGCTCGCATCCCGGCACGACCCTCGTGGTCGCCGGTGAGGGCACCCAGTTCGAGTGGCTGCGCGAGCAGGCACGCGTACACCGCGTCGCACGCTCGGTGAGTTTCCTCGGCAACCTCGACCACACCGAACTGCTCGGCTGGCTGCACGGCGCCGACGCGATCGTGCTGCCGAGCCGCTACGAGCCGTTCGGCATCATCGCCCTCGAGGCCGCCGCAGCGGGTACCCCGCTCATCGCGTCCACCGCCGGCGGCCTGGGCGAAGCCGTGGTCGACGGGGTGACCGGACTGTCGTTCCGGCCCGGCGACGTGGCCGGACTCGTCTCGGCCGTCCGGGAAACCCTCGACGATCCCGAGGCCGCCCGAGTGCGCGCGCGGGCGGCCCGGGCACGACTGACCGACGACTTCGACTGGCGCCGCGTCGCCGAAGAAACCGCGCAGGTCTACTCGTCGGCGAAGCGGCGGGTGCGTCACCCGCTCGCACGCCCCACGGTCCCCCAACGTCCCCTCCCGGACCGCGAATGAACGAGCAGCACACGCTCCAAATCGAGCGCCTGGCACCGCACGAATCCGATATCGTCGCCGTCACCGCACTGCTCAACGCGGTCTACGCGGTGGCCGAGGACGGCATGTGGGTACCGGGCACCACACGGACCGACACGGACGAGATCACCCGATATGCGCGGGAGGGCAGCATTCGCATCGCCCGCTCGCACGGCCGGGTGGTCGGCTGTATCCGCGTGACCCCGGTCGACGCGACGACGGCCGAGTTCGGGATGCTCGCCTCCGACCCGACGGTCCGCGGCACTGGCGTCGGCCGCGTCCTGATCGACACCGTCGAGACGGAGTTCGCCGAGCGAGGTTTCGAGGCAATGCAACTCGAGGTGATCCGTCCGCGCGACACCTCACACGAGTCGAAGGTGTTCCTCGACCGGCTCTACACCCGGCTCGGGTACGTGCCGGAGGAGCCCGCGCCGCTCGATACGCGCCATCCGGAACTCGTTCCGGCTCTTGCGGTCCTATGTGAAACGGTCGTCTACCGGAAGCCACTGGGCCGACCCTGAGTCGACCTTCGACTCACGAGGTATCGGACAACTCGGCCGGAGCGAGCGGCGGCTGCCGATCGAACCACGGCCGGGCCTGTTCGAGTTCGCCTGCGAGGGCGAGGAGCACACTCTCCCCACCGAGTGGGCCGACGAACTGCACCCCGAGCGGCAGACCGGACACCGTCCAGTGCAACGGCACCGAGATCGCCGGGCGCCCGGTGATATTGGCCAGCTGCGTGTAGGGGGTGCGCCCCAGATTGTCGTCCACCACCCGGTCGATGAAACCGGCCCGGGTCGCGATCCACGCGGTGCGGGTACGCAGGAGCGCCTCGCCGGCACGCCGCATCCAGCGGGGCGTGTCGAGTTCGCCGATGCGCGACGGCGGGAAGGCGAGTGTCGGCGTGAGCAGCAGATCGTAGCGTTCGTGGAACTGCGCGAGACCGCTCGCGTACTCGGCCCAGCGGGCATGGGCCGCAATGTAGTCCGACGCCGAGGTCGCCTTGCCCACGGCGGCGATGATGCGGGTGTCGAACTCGAAGTCCTCGGGTCGTGCTCCGGTGAGGCGGCAGGCCTCGGCGACCTCCGCGGCAGCCGTGGCGAACCACATGATGAGGAAGTCCTCTGCGAGACGCCGTTCGTCGATACCCGTCGAGGCGGGTTCGACGTGATGGCCGAGTTCCTCGAGCACCGCGACGGCAGCGTCCACCGCGGCCTTCGCCTCCGGATCGACCGGCGTCCCGATCGGTGACGCGGTCTCGTATCCGATCCGCAACCGCTTCGGCGCCGAGCGCGCGGCCTCCGCGTACGACCGGGCACGCTCGACGAGATACGGCCCACCCGCGTACGGGCCCGCCATGACGTCGAGGAAGGCAGCGGCGTCGCGCACCGTCGGCAGATCACCCCGTTGGTAGCCGCGCCGTGCAGCGGTTCCCCGCCGCGCATACCGGTGGGCACGAGTCCGCGTCCGGGCTTCAGCCCGAGGAGCCCGCAGCAGGCGGCGGGAATGCGGATGGAGCCGCCGCCGTCGCTCGCTCCCGCCGCGGGAACGACGCCGGCCGCGACCGCCGCGGCGGAACCACCCGATGACCCGCCCGGCGTCACCGACGGATCCCACGGGTTTCGGGTGGCCCCGAACGCCTCGGGCTCGGTGATGCCCTTCGCCCCGAACTCGGGGGTGTTGGTCTTGGCGAACGGGACCAGGCCGGCTCCGAGCCACCGGTCGACGATCACCGAGTTCTCGTCCATCGGCAGGTCCGCGAGGACACGGGACCCGCACGAGGTCGGCTCACCGGCCAGATCCTGCCCCAGATCCTCGAGCAGGAACGGCACCCCGGCGAACGGACCGTCGAGCGGTTCGCGTACCAGGACACGGGCCTTGTCGTCGAGCCTGCGGACGACGGTGTTCAGTGTCGGTTCGACCGTGTCGAGCCGCGCGATCGCGGTCTCGAGCAACTCGCTCGCCGATACCTGCCCCGTCGCGACGAGTTCGGCCAGGCCGGTCGCGTCGTGACTCCGATACTCCGAGTAGTCCATCTGCTGTCCCCCGACAGTGTCCCGGCCCGCGTCGCTACTGGTGGACGCCCGCGGGCGTGTCTACCGACTTCTTCCGTGCGATATCTGCGAGCGCCGCTTCCCGGGCGGCACGCTCGGCAGCGGCGCTCTCCCACGCCACCTTACGGTTCTTCACGACCTTGGCGGGCGAACCCACCGCGATACTGAAATCGGGGATGTCTCCCTTGACGACCGCGTGCGCTCCGAGCACCGAACCGCGGCCGACCCGGGTGCCGCGGAGCACGGTGACCTTCGCGGCGATCCAGGTGTCCGGACCGATCCGGACGGGGCTCTTGACGATGCCCTGGTCCTTGATCGGGTAGGTGACGTCCTCGGTGCGGTGGTCGAAGTCGCAGATGTAGCACCAGTCTGCGACCAGCGTCGACGCACCGATCTCGATGTCGAGATAGGTGTTGACGACGTTGTCCTTGCCGAAGACGACCTTGTCGCCGATCCGGAGCGAACCCTCGTGGCAGCGGATGGCGTTGCCGTCGCCGATGTGGACCCAGCGGCCGATCTCGAGGCGCGACAGTTCGGGCGTCGCGTGGATCTCGACGTTCTTGCCCAGGAAGACCATGCCGCGCAGCACCACGTGCGGATTGGCCAGCCGGAACTTCGCCAGGCGGTAGTACCGGACCAGGTACCAGGGCGTGTACGCCTTGTTGTCCAGCACCCATTTCAGAGAGGACAGCGTCAGGAATCGTACCTGTTCGGGATCCCTCCGACGGGACCCGCGCCACCTCGCCGTCAGAGGTGCACCCCACATGCTCGTCATAGGGGCAGCCTACGGTCCGCCTCGTTCGCGGCTCACGACCCCCGGCCCGATACGCTGACACGTCGAATCGTTCGCCTGTGGAGGAGTTGAGTGATGCGGGGTGTCCTGCGGACCGCGGTCCCGGCGCTGACGGTGGTCTTCGCGCTGAGCGCGTGCGGCGGTGGGGCCGGCACCGACGACGTGTTGTCGAGCGGGGGCTGGCCGGGACGGCACTCCGATGCCCGCAACAGCAACACCGCGACCGCCGAGAGCGTCGACGACCTCGCGCCCGGCTGGACGCGTCCGCTGGGCGGCCCGGTCGGCTCCCCCGCCGGGATCGCGGCCAACGGCCAGGTCTCGGTGGCGGCCGCGACGGAGGCCGGATGCAATCTGTTCTCCTTCCAGATGGACACGGGCCGCAAGCGCTGGTGCACGCGTCTCGCCCCTGCCGTCACGACGATCACCCCCGTCTCCGACGGCGTCGCGAACATCTACGTCGGTGAGGACGGCGGACTGCTGTCGTTCAACGAGCACGGCCAGCGTCGCTGGCGCATTCCCGTGAGCGGCAGCCCCCGCAGCGCACAGTTCACCTCCGACGGAAGCCTGTTGGTGGTCACGCATTTCGGTCAGGTCAACGTCGTCGACCCGCAGACGGGACAACTCGAGGCACCGCTGTTCGATCTGGTGCCGGTGCCGACCCTCGAGGACGGGCAGAACCTGCCGCGACTCGCGAGCGATCACGGCCTCCCCGCCTGCTTCGGGGGCTCGGAGGACTGCCCGGTCGCCACAACCCCGGCCGTCGACACCGCCACCGACCGTGTCTTCGTCACCGTGTGGCGTCCGGGTTCGGACAGGTCGGCGCTCGTGGCGCTGCGCTACACGGCCGGTGATGACGCCGTGGTCATCGAGGAGTGGTCGGTAGCCGACCTCCCCGGAGGTGCGGTGACGAGTCCGGTTCTGTCTGCTGACGGTTCGACCGTCTACGTCCACGACGGGGAGGGTGCCCTGTGGGCGCTCGACGCCGAGACAGGCGAAGCGCGATGGACCCACGAGACCGGCCGTCCCACGGCGCTCGGTCCCGCCGTCACCGAGGACGGACTGCTGCTCCTCGCGTCGGCCGACGGCAGCGCCCCGCTGACGGCCCTGCGCGACGGCGGCGACAGCGTCGAAGTCGAGTGGGAGCGGGCGGACGTGACTCCGTACGGTGCGCCGGCGGTGACCGCCGACGGCCGGGCCTATGTGGTCGTCGACGGCGATCGGGGTCTCGCAGCGGCGGTGCTCGATCTCGCGGACGGAGCGACGATGGAGGAGGAACCCCTCGATCCCGCCACCGGACTGCCGGTCGGCACCGGCGTCGGCCCGGGCGGGGAGTTCGTGATCACGACCCTCGACGGGGACGTGGTGGTGCTGCGCGAACCGCAGTCCGTGTGAGGACGGCCGCCCGTGTGAGGGCGGTCAGCGCGACGGCGTGCAGACGAAGGCTTCCGGCGTCCGGCCGATGCGGGTGAGCACCACGCTGAGCGAGGCCGACCCGCGCAGTTTCAGGCGCGGACGCAATACCGCCGGGTCGACGTCGACGCCGCGCACGAGGATCTCGACCGCGCCGCAGTCGTGTCGGGCGAGCGCCTGACGGAGTGTCTTCTCGCTGTACTTGAGACGCTCGACGATCCGGAAACCCCGTACTCCGTCGGGCAGGCTGTCGCCGGTGAGATAGGCGATCCGCGGGTCGAGTTGCCACAGTCCGTGGGCTGCCGCGTAGTGGCGGACGAGACCGGCGCGCACGATCGCGCCGTCGGGGTCGACGATCCACTCCCCCGGCTCCCGTTCCGGAATGTCGTCGTCCGCGGCGTCGGTGATCTCGAAACCGGTTCCGTCCGAACGCAGTACTGCAGCCCGTCGGCGCACGCCGGGAGTGCTCAATCCCGGCGAGTACAGGCACGCTTCGCGGACTCCACCGTCGAGCGAGACGACCTCGACCTCACCGGCCCAGTCGAACGAGTCGAAATCCAGTCCCGGTGCGCACTTCACGGCGAGATCGCGGCCCGCGTAGGCGTCGAGGAGATCGGGCAGCGGTGGTTGCAGCGCGGCCGGATCGTGGGTCCGTCGCCCGCCCGAACGGCGTGCGGGATCGGCGATGACGGTGGTGCCTCGCGTGACCGGACGCAGGGCGTCGGCGCGCAGGAGGTACGCCCCGGGGACGTTGTGCGCGGCCATCGCCAGCCGCACGTCGTCGAGATCGCTGCCGATCACGGTCTCGGCGACCCCGACGAGTTCAGTGAGCTCGGCGCCGATCGAACACGTCACGTCGTGCACTGTGCGCC
Organism: Rhodococcus sp. IEGM1339; assembly: GCF_050321925.1. Classification (NCBI taxonomy): domain Bacteria; kingdom Bacillati; phylum Actinomycetota; class Actinomycetes; order Mycobacteriales; family Nocardiaceae; genus Rhodococcus; species Rhodococcus sp. IEGM1339. The sequence continues at coordinate 46,953 of NZ_JBNQFT010000005.1, read as the reverse complement.
CTCGCAACCGCTTCGCGCGGTGGGCCGCGACGCGCGTGGGCGTGGACTGCTGCAGAGCGTCGTCGGTGAGCACCCACTCGCCGCCGCCGGCGATCTTCGCCTCCGTCTTGCGCCGGAGGATGACGGTTTCGACCAGCATTCCGGCACGATCGCCGAAACGCGTACGCGCCCAGCCGATGTCGGCGAGGCGCGTACGCGTCGACAGCTCCCGGTCGGCGACGCTCGCAAGAGCGTCGCGACCGTCGTCCGACGTCAGGTACTCGACGTCGGCGAGGGTGAAGTCGTAACCCAACTACTTGCCGGGCTTCACACCGGTGATCATGACGTTGTAGAAGAAGCTACGGGGCACGACGTGCTCGAGGATGTTCTCGTCGACCCAGCTCAGCGCCTTCCAGCCACCGAAGGCGAACTTCGCCCAGTTCCAGCCCAGCTTCTCCTGCGGGACGGCGGCCTCGAAGGTGCGCACCGGCCAGCCGAGCAGGGCCGCGGCGAACTCCTCGCTCGACGCCTTGACCTCGACGGCTCCGGCCGAGGAGGCCAGCTTCTCGAGATCGGAAGGATCGAAGGTGTGCAGATCGACGACGGCCTCGAGGGCGGCCGCCCGGGAGGACTCGTCGAGCTCGGTCTGCGGACGACGCCAGTCGCGCAGGAAAGGCAACTTGGTGATGTTGGTGGTGGCCTCCCACGTGACCCGGCCGAGCATGCGGGCGTAGAAGTTGCCGATCGTGCTGGGCTCACCGGCGAAGACGAAACGGCCGCCGGGCTTGAGCACGCGCAGCACCTCGCGCAGCGACTGCTCGACGTCCGGGATGTGGTGCAGCACGGCATGGCCGACCACGAGGTCGAAGGTGTCGTCGTCGTACGGAATGGTCTCGGCGTCGGCAACGCGGCCGTCGACGTCGAGGCCGAGATTCTCGGCGTTGCGGAGCGCGACCTTCACCATGCCGGGCGACAGGTCGGTCACCGAACCGGTCTTCGCGACCCCACCCTGCATGAGGTTGAGGAGGAAGAAGCCCGTGCCGCAGCCGAGTTCGAGTGCGCGCTCGTAGGGCAGCGGCTGATCGCCGGCCGCGGCGACGAACCGCCCCTTAGCGTAGTCGATGCACCGCTCGTCGTACGAGATGGACCATTTCTCGTCGTACGTCTCGGCTTCCCAGTCGTGGTAGAGCACCTGGGCTAGCTTGGTGTCCTCGAGCGCGGCTGCGACCTCTTCGGCAGTGGCGTGCGGATTCGGCGCGGGGTCGACCCCGTCGGTCCTGCTGGCAGTCATGCGGTGATCCTACTCATCGGTAAGCTGTGGACAAGTGCAGGTGCCGGTCGGCATCACTCGCCGACGAACTTCGCCTTGCCCGGCCCGTTCTCGATGAACGATTCGAGGCCGATGGTGCGGTCCTTCGTGGCGAACAGCGCGGCGAAGACGTGCTGTTCGATCTTCAGACCCGTATCCAGATCGGTGTCGAGGCCCTGGTCGATCGCGGCCTTCGCAGCGGCGAGCGCGCGCGAGGCGGCGCCTGTGAACTGCCCGGCCCAGCGACGCGCAGCCTCGTAGACGTCGTCGGGGGCGACGACCTCGTCGACCAGACCGATCGACAGGGCTTCGTCGGCGCCGACGAAACGACCGGTGAAGACGAGATCCTTCGCCTTCGCCGGGCCGACGAGCCGAGCCAGTCGCTGGGTGCCGCCGCCACCGGGGATGATGCCCAGCAGGATCTCGGGCGTGCCGAGCTTGACGTTGTCGCCGACGATGCGCCGGTCGGCGCCGAGGGCGAGTTCGAGGCCACCACCGAGGGCGTAGCCGGTGATCGCGGCGACGGTGGGCTTGGGGATGTCGGCGATCGACCCGAGGGCCGACTGCAGGTCGCCGACGATCTCGCTCATCTGCACGTAGCTCAGGTCGGCCATCTCCTTGATGTCGGCGCCGGCCGCGAACACCTTCTCGCCGCCGTAGACGATCACCGACTTCACGTCGGACCGGACGGTCGCCTCGCGCGCAGCGGCCCGGATCTCCTCCTGGAGCTGCCGGTTCAACGCGTTCATCGGAGGGCGGTCGAGACGGATGGTGCCGATGCCGTCGGAAACGTCGAGGGTCACGAATTCAGCCATGGTCCTCAGCCTAGATGTCGGAGCGCTGGGCCCACGGATGAGTACCGACCTCGTAGTAGGCCTCGTCCCCGTCGAACGCGATGTGGACCGCCCCGTCGCGACGGCTGATGATCGGCAGGATCGGCTCGATGACCGGATCCGCCGCCATGAGGTCGGCGACCGTGGCGAAGCCCGACAGGATCGACAGCTGACTCCACGTGGGCGGGAGCAGGATGCACCGGCCCGACCGCCAGTCGGCGAGGGCCTCCTCCGCGGTCTGCCACTGCACCAGATCGGTCTCGCTGGTGTTGCCATCGGCCCGCTGTCCTTCCGGTACCGCGGCGACGAAGAAACGCGTATCGTAGCGGCGCCGCTCCCCCAGCGGGGTGATCCAGTTCGCGTGGGGACGCAGCAGGTCGGCGCGCAGCACCAACTGTTCCTTCTCCAGGAAGTCGCCGAAGGACAACTCGCGCGCTTCCAGCAGACGACGCGCCTCCGCGTAGTCACCGGTGTCGGCCACCACCGAATCCTCGGTGGGTCCGGCGAGCAGCACGCCGCACTCCTCGAAGGTCTCGCGCACGGCCGCGAGCACCAGCGCACGGGCCTGCGCCTCGCCGATACCGAACCGCTCGGCCCACCAGGTCACGTCCGGTCCGGTCCACCGCACCTCGGCGTCGGTGTCGGAAGTGTCGACACCGCCGCCGGGGAAGACGGTCATGCCGCCGGCGAAGTCCATGCCGACGACACGACGCTGCAGGAACACCTCGACGCCGCGCGCAGAGTCCCGCACGAGCATCACGGTGGACGCGTCGCGGATGGGTACCGCGGTGGGATCGAAGGTGGATGCCGAGCGATTGTTGGCCATGGCCTCAACCTAACCGATCGGTCCCGGCACCACCCGACCCGGAGTCACCGGCGGTGCCGTCCCGCCTGGCGGGTGCGGCGGGCGAAGAACCGGTCGTCGACCTTGTCGAGCGAGATGGACTGACTGAACGCCGCGCTGAGGTTCTCGGCGGTGATCACGTCGTCGAGCAGGCCCTGGGCGACCACACCGCCCTCCTTCAGGAGCAGCGCGTGCGTGAAGCCCGGCGGGATCTCCTCCACGTGATGGGTGACGAGCACGATCGCAGGGGCATCCGGGTCGGCCGCGAGCGTCCCGAGCCGGGCCACGAGTTCCTCGCGACCGCCGAGGTCCAGACCGGCCGCGGGCTCGTCGAGCAGCAGCAGTTCGGGGTCGGTCATGAGCGCCCGGGCGATGAGCGCACGCTTGCGTTCGCCCTCCGACAGCGTCCAGTACAGACGGTCGGCGAGATGTTCCGCGCCGAGGCTCTCGAGCATCTCCACCGCGCGGCTCGTGTCGATGTCGTCGTACTGCTCGCGCCACCGGCCCAGCACGCCGTAGCCCGCGGAGAGCACGAGATCGGTGACCTTCTCGTCGTTCGGCACCCGGTTGGCCAGGGCCGCGGAGGACAATCCGATCCGGGGTCGTAGTTCGGACAGATCCGTCTTTCCGAACGTCTCCGCGAGGACGTGCGCGGTGCCGGAGGTGGGGAACGTCTCGGCCGCCGCGACCCGCAGCAGCGAGGTCTTTCCTGCCCCGTTGGGTCCGAGAACCACCCAACGTTCGTCGAGTTCCACCTTCCAGGTCACGGGACCGACGAGGACGTTCCCGCCGCGTCGGACCACTACGTCGTCGAATTCGATGAGCAAATCGGGATCAGGTTGTGCCACGCGGACCATCTTCTCTTACGCCCGAGCCCGAAACGCGGCAGGATCGGTTCCCGTGTCGTCCTCCGCATCCGAATCTGCTGTCGTGTCCGGCTCGGTCGCGCTCCCCGACCGGGCCGCCTTTCCGCTCGGCCCCACCCCGGTCGACGGTGGGACACGCTTCGCCGTCCACGCCCCGCACAGCGACCGCGTCCAGGTCTGCCTCGTCGACGACGACGGGAACGAACACCGCGTGGACCTGCCCGACCGCACCTACGGGGTCTGGCACGGGGTGGTCCCCGGCGTCGGCGCCGGGCAACGGTACGGCTACCGCGCCTACGGGCCGTGGCAACCGCAGTGGGGGTTGCGCACCAACCCGCACAAGATCCTGCTCGACCCGTGGGCCCGCCGGATCGTCGGCGACGTCGGTGATCCGGACCGGCTGATCCCTCACCAGGGTGACCCGTTCGGTGCGATGTCGAGCACCGACTCGCTCGGCCACACACCTCTGTCGGTGGTGACCCCCGTCCTGACGCCCATGCACGACAAACCACGCGTGCCGTGGGAGAACACCGTCGTCTACGAACTGCACGTCGGTTCGTACACGGCCCGTCACCCGCTCGTGCCGCCGGAACTGCGCGGCACCTATCTCGGACTCGCCCACCGGTCGGTGATCGACCACCTGGTGGGGCTGGGAGTGACGACGGTCGAACTGCTCCCCGTGCAGGCCTTCGTGACCGAGCCGTCGGTGCGTGCGCGGGGGATGCGCAACCACTGGGGCTATTCGACCGCCTCGTACTTCGCGCCCCATCCCGCCTACGCCGTCACGCCCGGCAACGAGATCGCCGAGTTCCGAACGATGGTCGACGCCTTCCACAGCGCCGGGCTCGAGGTGCTGCTCGACGTCGTCTACAACCACACGTGCGAAGCATCGGTCGACGGTCCGAGTCTGTCCTGGCGCGGTCTCGACGCGCCCGGCTACTACCTGCTCGACGCGCACGGACGGGACATCGACCTGACGGGGTGCGGCAACACCCTCGACGCGTCCTCACCGATCGTCGTGCGGATGGTGTGCGACAGCCTCCGGTACTGGGCGGACGTGATGGGGGTGGACGGCTTCCGCTTCGACCTCGCCAGTGCGCTGGCCCGTCCCCGCGGTGGGGCCTTCGATCCGCGAGCGGCACTGCTCACCGCGATCGTCACCGATCCCGTCCTCTGCGACGTCAAGCTCGTCGCCGAACCGTGGGACGCCACCGCACACGGTTACCAGCTCGGGAACTTCGGCGCGCAATGGGCCGAATGGAACGACCGCTACCGCGACACGGTCCGCCGCTACTGGGCGGGACGTTCCGGGATCCGCGAGATGGCTTCGCGGCTCACCGGTTCGGAGGACCTCTACGACAGGAACATCCGGCAGCCGTGGATGTCGGTCAACTTCGTCACCGCCCACGACGGTTTCACCCTCGCCGATGCGGTCTCGTACGAGCGCAAGCACAACGACGAGAACGGTGAGGAAGGCCGGGACGGGTCGAACAACAACGAGTCGGTGAACCACGGGGTCGAAGGGCCGACCGACGATCCGGAGATCCTCGCCGCCCGCGACCGGCACATCCGGGCGATGCTCGCGACGCTGCTGTTGTCGACGGGCACACCGATGCTGCTCGCCGGCGACGAGTTCGGGCACACGCAGAACGGCAACAACAACGCCTACTGCGTCCCCGAGGACGTCCCCGTCCGCGACGCCTGGCCGCTGGACTGGGAGCACGCCGACCGTGCGCGAACGGATTACGTGCGCGAACTGCTCCGCCTGCGCACGCGCGTCCCGGTGCTGCGGCAGCGACGCTTCTTCGAGGGCCGCGCCCGGTCCGTGGGCTATCCCGATCTCGTGTGGTTCGGCATCGAGGGGATCGAACTCGACGAGGATGCGTGGCAGGACGACAGTCGCCGCACGCTGCAGGGCTGGGTCGACGGCTCGCAACTCGGCACCGTGACCCGCACCGGCGTCACTCTCGAGGACAGCAGCGGGCTGTTCGTTCTGCATTCGGGCGACGCCGCCACGGTGACCCTCGCCGGACCCGAGTGGTATTGCGGCAACATCGTGTGCGTCTTCGATTCGAGTGCCCCCGACGGCAGGCCCGCGGACACCTCCCCGATGCGGGTGGGAAGTTCGTACCCGGTCGACGGTCCGACGGTGCTGATCTTCTGGATCGCGGACGACGGACCCATCGAGCAAGGATGATCCACGGCGGCACGACGCCGGTGGAGGTCAGGCTCGTTCGTCGACCGTGCCGGGCACCGCGATCACGGTGATCGAACCCGGGGCCACCTCGGTGAAGCCCGCGTCGCGGACCGCGACGGCCGTGCCGGCTTCCACGCGGGCGAGCAGCTCGCGCCAGGTGGCCTCGTCCGCATCGCGGACGGCACACGGGAATCCGTCGGAAGCCCAAGCGCGTGCGGTGTCGACGTCCAGTGCCCCCGCGAACAGCATCGCAGCATGACCGACCTGCGCGGCCGCCTTGCCGACGGTCATCTCGAGGTCCTTCTGCACCCAGAGGACCGGAACGCCGTCCGCCGGTGGGGGCGGATCGTCGTGGGGCAGGTCGGTGCCACCGATCTGCAGGCGGGAGATGCGCGGGTCCAGTTCCCCCACCGGGCCGGGCACGAACGCCCGGGCCTGGGCACCGGCGTGGTCGACGGTGACTCCGTCGACGTCCTGCGCGGCACGCCAGTGCGCTCCGCGGGCGCGGCGGGCGACCTTCCGGATCCGCGCGTCGTTCCATGCGAGGAAGGGTTCCTGCCACGGACCGGGTTCGCCGTCCGGGCCGGGACCGACCCGCGGGTCGAAACACAGTGCCACGGTGGCCATCGCGGCGGCTTCGAGCACCGCGCTGCGGGCGGGTGGATCGACCTTGGGGATGTGCAGCACGATCGGCATCGCCTGCACCTTCGCCGGATCCTCCGGGTCGGGCCGGTGCCCGTAACCGCGGGTGAGTACGCCGTGGCGCTCGGCGAAACCCGGATCCGAGGCCGGGTCGAAGACCCGATCGGGTGCGGCCTCGAAGACCGGCTCGGGCGCCGTGTCCGCGAAGTCGGGGTCCAGCTCAGACACTGCCGTCGATCGGGACGCGGCGCAGGGTTCCGTCGACGCGGTCGGCCGCCTCGATCTCCTCGCGGGTGACGCCGAGGACGAAGAGCACCGCATCGAGGTAGGGATACGACAGGGCGGTGTCGGCGACCTCGCGCAGGGCCGGCTTGGCATTGAACGCCACGCCCAGGCCCGCGGCCGAGAGCATGTCGATGTCGTTGGCACCGTCGCCGACCGCGACGGTCTGCTCGACCGGCACGCCCGCCTCGTCGGCGAACTCGCGGAGGGCGCGTGCCTTGGCGGCGCGGTCGACGATGTCGCCGACCACTCGCCCGGTGAGCTTGCCGTCGACGATCTCGAGCGTGTTGGCGCGGACGAAGTCGAGTTCGAGTTCGTGTGCGAGCGGGTCGATCACCTGGCGGAAGCCGCCCGAGACGACGCCGCAGCGGAAGCCGAGCCGACGCAACGTCCGGATCGTGGTGCGGGCACCGGGAGTGAGTTCGAGCTGCTCGGCGACCTCGTCGATCACGGTCGCCGGCAGACCCGCGAGGGTCGCGACGCGTTGTTCGAGGGACTGCGCGAAGTCGATCTCACCGCGCATCGCAGCCTCGGTGACCTCGCGGACCTTGTCCTCGACACCGGCGTGCGCGGCGAGCATCTCGATGACCTCGCCCTGGATGAGCGTGGAGTCGACGTCGAAGACGATCAGGCGCTTGGAACGACGGGCGAGACCGCCGCGCTCCACCGCGATGTCGACGTCGAGGCCCGCGGCGAGTTCGACGAGGGCGTGCCGCAGCGCGGCGTCGGCCTCGACGCTGGTGTCGGGCGCGGTGATCATCAGCTCGAGGCCGGTGAGCGGGTAGTCGGCGATGCCGCGGATCGAATCGATGTTCGCGCCCTGGGCCGCGAGGGTGCGGCCCACCGATCGCAGCGCCTTGGCACTGACCGGGCTGCCCAGCACGACGACGGCGTGGGTCGAGACGGTGCGGGCGCCGCGCTCGGCACCGATCTGGACGTCGGCGTGCATGCCGATGGTGGCCATCGCGGACTCGACCTCGTCCTGCATCGCTTCGACATCGGTCGGGCAGACGAGGAGGACACCGAGGGTGAGCCGGCCACGGATCACGACCTGTTCCACATCGAGGAGGTCGACGTCGTGCCGCGTCAGCGCGGCGAAGAGCACCGAGGTCACGCCGGGATGGTCAGGTCCGGTCACGGTCACCAGCACCGTGCTGTCAGACGCCACTACGTCTCCGATCGCTTGTCTGTCGAGGTACACACGGACGCACGCGCGTACCGGCTCGCTCGTTCATTGTTGCAGGGCGAACCACCGCTCCCGTTCGCGGGTCCGGACCCACGGAAAGGCCGAAGCCCCACCCGGTGAACGGGTGGGGCTTCGGTCGATCGTCGATCTGCGCTCAGGCGCGCGGATGGTCGCCGGGGGTACGGTCGGCACCCTCGAGGACGTTGACGTTGTGCTTGTCGCTGCCCGGGCCGACGTGCGCTTCGGCGCGCATCTTCTCGACCATGTGCGGGTAGTGCAGCTCGAAGGCGGGACGCTCCGAACGGATCCGCGGCAGCTCGGTGAAGTTGTGCCGCGGGGGCGGGCAGCTGGTGGCCCATTCGAGCGAGTTGCCGTAACCCCACGGGTCGTCGACCGTGACGACCTGGCCGTAGCGGTAGCTCTTGAAGACGTTCCACAGGAACGGCAGCGTCGAGGCACCGAGCACGAACGCACCGATGGTGGAGATCGTGTTCAGGGTGGTGAACCCGTCGGACGGCAGGTAGTCGGCGTAGCGACGGGGCATGCCCTCGTTACCGAGCCAGTGCTGTACCAGGAAGGTGGTGTGGAAGCCGATGAAGGTCAGCCAGAAGTGCCAGCGGCCGAGCTGCTCGTCGAGCATGCGTCCGGTCATCTTCGGGAACCAGAAGTAGATGCCGGCGTAGGTCGCGAACACGATGGTGCCGAAGAGCACGTAGTGGAAGTGCGCGACCACGAAGTACGAGTCGTGCAGGTGGAAGTCCAGCGGCGGGCTCGCGAGGATGACACCGGTCAGACCACCGAAGAGGAAGGTCACGATGAAGCCGACCGAGAACAGCATCGGCGATTCGAAGGTGATCTGGCCCTTCCACAGCGTGCCGATCCAGTTGAAGAACTTCACACCGGTCGGGACGGCGATCAGGAAGGTCATGAACGAGAAGTACGGCAGCAGCACGGCGCCGGTGGCGTACATGTGGTGCGCCCACACGGCGATGGACAGCGCCGCGATGGCCATCGTGGCGTAGACAAGACCGGTGTAACCGAAGATCGGCTTGCGGGAGAAGACCGGGAAGATCTCCGAGACGATGCCGAAGAACGGCAGCGCGATGACGTACACCTCGGGGTGACCGAAGAACCAGAACAGGTGCTGCCACAGGAGCACACCTCCGGTGGCGGGGTCGTAGATGTGGCCACCGAGGTGACGGTCGACGAACAGGCCCATGAAGGCGGCGGTCAGCAGCGGGAACACGAGCAGGATCAGCAGGCTGGTGATCAGGATGTTCCAGGTGAAGATCGGCATCCGGAACATGGTCATGCCCGGTGCACGCATGCACACCACGGTGGTGATGAAGTTGACGCCACCGAGGATGGTGCCCAGACCCATCACGCCGAGGCCGAGGATCCAGAAGTCGGCACCGACACCCGGGGAGTGGATCTCACTGGTGAGCGGCGTGTACGCCGTCCAACCGAAGTCCGCGGCACCGCCGGGGGTGACGAAGCCGAGCATGACGATCGTCGCGCCGAACAGGTACAGCCAGTAGCTGAAGGCGTTCAGGCGCGGGAAGGCGACGTCGGGGGCGCCGATCTGCAGCGGCAGGATGTAGTTCGCGAAGGCGAACACGACCGGCGTCGCGTACATCAGCAGCATGATCGTGCCGTGCATGGTGAACAGCTGGTTGAACTGCTCGTTCGACAGGAACTGCAGGCCGGGGACCGCGAGCTCGGTGCGCATCAGCAGGGCCATCAGGCCGCCGATGAGGAAGAAGGCGAACGAGGTGACCATGTACATGATCCCCAACATCTTGGGATCTGTGGTCGTGATCATCTTGTAGATGAACGAACCCTTGGGTCCCTGCCGCGGCGGGTACGGCCTTGCTGCAGCTATCTCTGGGACTGGCTGGGGCGCTACGGCAGTCACTAATCCTCCTGAATGCGCGCTCGACCTCGGGCTGGAGGCGAACGGTCTCTGGCTTGCGCTCATCGAATCGTAGACCCTGCCCGAAACGGTCGCCCTCCGGGTCCTACTCACTGTCGTACTCGACTCGCGAGGCTACCTGGAGCGGAGCCGACAACCACAATCCGAGGCTGTGCTGCACCTCACATGCAAGGGCGAGACCAGGTGACCCCACCACGCGCGATCAGCCCGGGTTAGGGTGCACTTACCCCGTAATTACAGAAGGACGACCCGTGCCTGTTCTCTCCTCACGACCCGCCCGGTTCGCGGCAGCACTGCTGACCGCCGGACTCCTCGTTGCCGGCTGCAGTTCGGCCGACGCCTCCGACGACGCGTCCACCGACACCGCGTCCGACTCGGCCGCCGGCTTCCCCCGGACGGTCGAACACTTCCGCGGTTCCACCACGATCGAGAGTGAGCCGACCCGCATCGTCGCGCTCGACACGAGCTATTCCGACGCCGTGCTTCTCCTCGAGGCACCTCTCGTCGGGTACGTCGACTACCGCACCGACGAGTTCCCCGACTATCTCGGCGACTCGCAGCAGTACGCGACCGACGCCGTGTCCGTCGGCAAGACCGCGGACGTGAGCCTCGAACAGGTGGCCGCGCTCGAACCCGACCTCATCCTCTCGGCGGAGGTGCGCGACGGAGAGAACTACGAGGAATTGTCCGCCATCGCCCCGACCGTCTTCTCCCAGTCGACCGGACCGACGTGGAAGGACAACATCCGCCTCGTCGCGCAGGCCATCGGCAAGGAGAACCTCGCCGAGCAGAAGATCTCCGAGTACGAGGAGCGCGCCGCGGCCATCGGTGCGGACATCAACGCCAAGGCCGGCAACCCGACGATCTCGATCGTCCGCTTCGCCGGTGAACCGACGGCCCGGCTGTACCGCACCACCTCGTTCAGCGGCATCGTGCTCGAGGACGCCGGTCTCGCCCGCCCCGCGAGCCAGGGTCCCGATCCGTCGGATCCGTCGAGCATCATGAACGCCATCAGCCCCGAACTGATCACCGAGGCCGAGGCGGACGTCATCTTCGTCACCACCTACGACCTCGGCGACGGCAAGGCGCAGGCGGCGGCCGAACCCTTCGTCACCAATCCGCTGTGGGAGAACCTGCAGGGACGGAAGGTCGAGGTCGACGACAGCGTGTGGATGATGCCGGTGAGCATCCAGGGTGCGCACCGCATCCTCGACGACCTTGCGGACACCTTCGGCGTCGACCGTCACACGACCGGATAGCCTGAGCCGTCCGATCCGAGCAGCGTCCTACAGGAGTTGGTCCGACGTGTTTTCCGTGCACCGGTCACGAGCAGTACTCGTCGCAGCCGTCGCTGCGGTGACGACAGCCCTGGCCGGATGCTCCACACCTCCCGACGACGACGCATCGGAGATCGTGCGCACCACGACCCGCATCGCCGGTGCGTCGGTCGTGGGCATCGACCGGGACACGTCGACCGCGTGCGCACTCTCCTCCCCGCTCGATCCGGGACAGCCCACCACCGGCACCCGGCCGGTCCTGCACACCGCAGGCCGGTCGGATGTGCCCGCCGACCCGCAGCGGATCGTCGTCCTCGACCCCGCGGCGCTCGACGCGGTGTGCGCCCTGGGGCTGTGGGAGCGCGTCGTGGGAGCGAGCGCCGAGCTCACCGGCCGGCCGGAATATCTCGGTCACGGGATCGGCGAACTCCCGCCCGTGGGTGCCGCGGGCAACCCGGACGTCGCGGCGATCGAGCGCGCACAGCCGGATGTGATCCTCGGCTCCTCCACCGCCCCGGACGTCTACGCCTCCCTCAGCGGCATCGCACCCACCGTGCTGGTCGGGTCCGATCCGGTCTTCTGGAGGGAACAGTTCGTGCGGGTCGGTGAGGCGCTCGGGCGCACGGAGGCCGCACGTCGCGTGCTCGACGACTACGCGACGGCCGCGCGCGATCTGGGCCGCGAGCTCGTGTCGTCCCAGACGCAGGCGTCGATCGTCCGGTTCACGGCCGACGGCCCGACCGTGGAGGGCACCGCGTCGTTCGCGGGGCAGGTGCTCGGCGACGTCGGCGCTGCCCGGCCCCCGGCCCAGCGGTTCGCGGTCGTCGACGGACAACCGTGGCAGGCCGTCGACACGGAGGACCCGGCCCCGGCGGACGGCGATGTGATCTTCGTCCGTTTCGCCGGTGAGGACGGACTCGAGGCCGGCAAGGACTACATGCAGACCGACGAGTGGCTCGACCTCGGGGCCGTGCGCGACAACCGTCTGTTCTCCGTGACCGACGACGTGTGGTCGACCCCCGGACCGGTCGCCGCGCGGGCGATCCTCACCGACCTGACGTACACCCTCAACGGATATTCGAACTGATCGCCGGCTCGACCGGCGGCAGCACGCCTGCCGGTATAGAAACGAGGGCGTGCCGATACCCGATTTCGTCGTCCAGCTCCGCTCACACGTAGGAACCGCTCCCCTGTGGCTGCCGGGGGTGAGCGCGATCGTCACGGACGGCGACGACCGCGTCCTGCTCACCCGCCGCGCCGACAACGGCATGTGGGCCGTGGTGTCCGGCATCCTCGAACCCGGCGAGGAACCGGCTGTCGCCGCAGTCCGGGAGGTGCTCGAGGAGACGGGTGTCGCCGCCGAGATCGTGCGGCTGACGAGCGTCGACGTCACCGCACCCATCACCTATCCCAACGGCGACGTCGCGCAGTACCTCGACGTGTGCTTCCTGCTCCGCGCGACCGGCGGGGACGCACGCGTCGCCGACGACGAGAACCTCGAGGTGGCGTGGTTCGTGCCGGACGACCTCCCCGAGCCACTCACCGAGACGTCGCGTCTGCGGCTCGGGAAGGCCCTCGCCGGGCGTGCGGAGGCCTGGTTCCGTCAGTAGGCAGTGTTGATCGGACCCGGGCTCCACAGACCGCTGCGCGTGACCGTGGCGGTGTCGAGTTCCGCGGTCTCCGTCGACGGATCGATCGGTGTGTACTGCTCGATCGCTCCCCAGTCGCGGTCCCAGTCGTGATCGAGATACGACGGGATCGTGCGGGCCCGCAACAGCTGGTCGGTCCAGCCGAGAGGACCGCCACCGTTGTGGTCCTGCCACAGATCCGTGGAGATAGCACCGATCCGGTCCGGCAGGATCCGGTACTCGGGGATCTCGGCGATGCCGTTGCGGTGCACCATCTGCCGCTGGCACGGGAAATTGAGACCGACAGCCCAGTCCAGCAGGACCGGTGTGTCGCTCCCGACGACCTGCTGCAAAGTCTGCGTCTGCGGCACGCGCGGCGGGGTGAACGCCAGCCACTGTTCGGGCGCGAGATCGTTGTCGGAGGCGACGATCCGCACCGCGTCGACCTCGGCCGGCAGCGTGTCCATCGGCACACGCAGATTCCTCCACGAGGGCGACGGACCGATGTCGATCGGCAACGCCCGTCCCAGCGCGGTCACGCTGCCGTCGGCAGCGGTGGTTCCGTATTCGAGTTCGAGTCGCTGACCGTAGGTTTCGGTGCCGTCGGCGTCGACGGAGAAGATCCGGCCGGCCGCGGCGATCGTGACGAGATCCCCACGCGATCCGGTCGCGTCGGGCTCGGGCAGCCGGAACCAGGCGCTCGTGACGTCGCCGAGGGACGATCCGTGGCTGCCCAGCACCGGCGTGGTCACCGGATCGAGGCCGAACGGCAATGCGACGGTGCTGCCGTTGATTCCGACTCTGCCGGTACCGCCGCCGGTGCCACCGGTACCGCCGGTCGAGCTCTGGTCGTCGTTCGTGTCGACGGTGTTGGCGGTGCCGGCCGAGGCCGAGTCGTCGTCCGGGGTCAGATCGAGCGCGACACCACCCGGCGTGAACCCGTCCCCTCCCCCGGCATCGAGAGCGGAGGCCGCGTCGGCGCCGATGGGGGTGAGCACCGAGGCGTTCGGATCCGTTTCGAGCAGCACGTCGTTCGCGAGCGCACACGAGTTGCCGGTGAGCGTGTCGACGTTGGACCGTGCCACCGAATAGCCCGGGTACTGCGAGATCGCGCCCTTGGCCAGTGACAGCACCTCGAACAGCACCATCGCCGCGGCGGCGACGGTCAACGGCGGCACCGCCCACAACCGCGACGGGGTGTCGGTGCGGGTGGAGGCGACGGGGTGGATGTGCCACCACGCGGCCAGCAGCAACGCGACGACCGTCACGGCGAAGAAGACGGTGGAGAAACCGAATCCGGCGACCGACGGCGGCTTGTCCCACCACGGGACCCCGTAGCTCGAGACGTACCACCAGCCGTTGGGGCCGATGAACGACATGGTCACCACGAACGACACCGCCGCGGCGAACAGGGCGCGGTTGCGTCGCGAACGCAACACCGCGGGTCCGGTGGCCACGGCGGCGAGCATCGCCACCGCGGCGGCCAGACCGGCGTAGATACCGAAGTGGTGGGTCCACTTGGTGGGCGCGAACATCATCAACACCAGCGCGCCGAGGGTGATGCCGACGATGCGGCGGGACGGTCCCTGCGCGGTGCCGGGGATGTGCCCACCGCGGCGCAGCATCGCCACGATCGCCACCGCCAGGCACAACACCAGGGCGAAGACCGCGAACCTGCGGGCCAGCGAGCCGTCCACGGTGATCTGCAGCAGGTACTGGTAGCGCAGATACTCCTGGAACCACGGCACGTTCGGGCCGACGCCGTGCACGTGCTGCATCTCCAGCACCGCCGCGAGGGTCTGGTCGGCGAAGACCGGCACCAGGATCACCAGTCCGGCCGCGATCATCGGCGTAAGTACCGGCAGCCATCCCAGGGTCTGCGCACGCCGATGGAGGATGCGGGCGATCGGGCGGGCACCGGCGATCAGCGCAGCGAAACAGATGATGCCCGACGGTCCCGCGGTCACGGTGAGCGCGGCGACGAGGATCGCGGCCGCCGCGGGCAGCAGACGCCGGGTGGCGATCGCGCGTTCGACCGAGCACCAGGTGAGCACGACGCCCGTCGCGACGATCGGTTCCGGGCGCAGTCCGTTGTTGAGCGGCAGCCAGAACGCCAGGAACACGAGCGCCCCGGTCCACAGCGGAAGCCGGTTGCGACGCAGTGCGACGCCGAGACGTGGAGCGACCTCGCGGCTGAGCACCCACCAGCACAGGATTCCGGCGGTCAGTGCCGGTAGCCGCATCCAGATGCTCGCCGTCGAGACCTGGGTCATCAGGGCGAGGACGTCGTAGAAGGGAGTGCCGAAGGGTGCCTCGGGCACACCGAACCACCGGAAGTAGTTCGCCATGTACCCGGCCGCGCCCGCGGCGCGAGCCATTCCGAGCTGGTAACCGTCGTCGGCGGTGTTCGCCCCGATGACGTGCCAGACGAGCAGCGTTCCGACGACCAGCGCGTCGATGCGGGTGAACGACCACCACGACGCCGGCAACAGGCGGCGGTGGCGACGACCGTCGGCGCGGTCGAGCCGGGCCAGCGTCCACAACGCCAGTGCCGTGGCGACCACCGCGACGATCATCGCGACGATCTTCAGCACCGTCGGAGACGTCGTGAAGCGGGTGTCGACGGTCGCGGTGACCGAGACACCGTCGAGTGCGGGACCGGGCAGGTCGGTGAAGATGCCGACGAGCTGGGGCCGCAGGTCTCGGTCGAAGGTCCGCTCCCCTGACGCCGCGGCCGAGCCGGTGATCGTGGCGACGGTGCGTTCCGAGTTCGAGGACAGGGTGACCGAGCAGTCCCCGGCCAGGTCGTCCACCGGCGCGGAGGCGAGCAGTGTGTTGCGGGAGATCACCTCGAACACCGCCGGCCCGTCGTCACCAGCCGGCCGGACACGGGCGATCAGCCCGTAGCGTTCACGGTCGGGAGCTCCTGCGGGAAGTGTGGAGAAGACGGTGCCGCCGTCCGGCAGCGCGTCGCGCACGGACCGGCACTCGATCGTGGCGTCGAGATCGACCGGTGCGTAGGACACCAACGGCGCCGAGATGCCTGCGTTGCTCTCGCTCTGCGGCCAGTCGATGGTCGCAGTGGTCTGCGTCACGGGCAGGAACGGCATCGCGATGGATGCGACGATCCCCACGACGGCGGCGAGCACCGCCCACAGACGGGTCCGCTGCTCGACTGCCCGCCCGCCCGACGGCACGCGTTCGATTGTCACCGGCCGAGGCGAGCCCGACGCTTCTCTTGTCTCGGTCACGAGGAGCGATGCTATCGGGGACGGGCCGGGCCGCGAAAAGCACGCGATCCCGCACACGGGCGCTGCTGCGCCGGTGTACGGGATCGATGCGTTCGGGCCGGTGACAGAGAACGTCTACGTCAGAAGTCCCAGTCGTCGTCTTCTGTGACGACGGCCTTGCCGATCACGTAGGAGCTGCCGGAGCCCGAGAAGAAGTCGTGGTTCTCGTCGGCGTTCGGCGACAACGCCGACAGGATGGCCGGGTTGACGTCCGTCTCGTCCTTCGGGAACAGCGCCTCGTAACCGAGGTTCATCAGCGCCTTGTTCGCGTTGTAGCGCAGGAATTTCTTGACGTCCTCGGTGAGCCCGACCTGGTCGTAGAGGTCGGCCGTGTAGTGGGTCTCGTTGTCGTACAGCTCGAAGAGCAGTTCGAAGACCCAGTCCTTGAGCTCGTCGCGCTCGGCCTGCGTGATCGTCTCGAGCCCGCGCTGGTACTTGTAGCCGATGTAGTAGCCGTGGACGGCCTCGTCGCGAATGATCAGGCGGATCATGTCGGCGGTGTTGGTGAGCTTGGCCCGCGACGACCAGTACATCGGCAGGTAGAAGCCCGAGTAGAACAGGAACGACTCGAGCAGCGTCGAGGCGGCCTTGCGCTTGAGCGGGTCGTCGCCCTTGTAGTAGTCGAGGATGATCTGCGCCTTGCGCTGCAGGTGCTCGTTCTCCTCCGACCAGCGGAAGGCGTCGTCGATCTGGCGGCTCGAGCACAGCGTCGAGAAGATCTGCGAGTAGCTCTTCGCATGCACCGACTCCATGAACGCGATGTTCGTCAGCACCGCTTCCTCGTGCGGGGTCACCGCATCGGGGATGAGCGAGACCGCGCCGACCGTGCCCTGGATGGTGTCGAGCAGCGTCAGGCCCGTGAAGACCCGCATCGTCAGTTCCTGCTCGTACTCGGTGAGCGTGCCCCACGACTGGATGTCGTTGGAGACCGGCACCTTCTCCGGGAGCCAGAAGTTGCCGGTGAGGCGATCCCAGACCTCGGCGTCCTTGTCGTCGGGGACGCGGTTCCAGTTGATCGCGGAGACGCGATCGATGAGTTTGACGCGCACGCCGTCGGCCGGCGAGTGTGCTGCTGCAGTCATCGGTTACCTACCTGAATTGTGTGCTGATGCAAAGACTGTCGTGGAGCAGGGTCACAACATGCAGGAGACGCAACCCTCCACCTCGGTGCCCTCGAGCGCCATCTGCCGCAGGCGGATGTAGTACAGGGTCTTGATTCCCTTGCGCCACGCGTAGATCTGCGCCTTGTTCACGTCGCGGGTGGTGACAGTGTCCTTGAAGAACAATGTCAGCGACAGCCCCTGGTCGACGTGCTGCGTCGCAGCAGCGTAGGTGTCGATGATCTTCTCGTAGCCGATCTCGTATGCATCCTGGAAGTACTCGAGATTCTCGTTCGTCATGTAGGGCGCCGGGTAGTAGACACGCCCGATCTTGCCCTCCTTGCGGATCTCGATCTTCGACGCGACCGGGTGGATCGAGCTCGTCGAGTGGTTGATGTACGAGATCGAACCGGTGGGCGGAACCGCCTGCAGGTTCTGGTTGTAGATGCCGTGCTTCTGCACGGACTCCTTCAGCTCGCGCCAGTCCTGCTGCGTGGGGATGGCGATGTCCGACTCGGCGAACAGCTGACGGACCCGCTCGGTGGCCGGCTCCCACACCTGATCAGTGTACTTGTCGAAGAACTCACCCGAGGCGTACTTCGACTCCGGGAAGCCCTTGAAGTACGAGCCGCGCTCGATCGCGATCTTGTTCGACGCACGCAGGGCGTGGAACAGCACGGTGTAGAAGTAGATGTTCGTGAAGTCGACGCCTTCTTCGGACCCGTAGAAGATGTGCTCGCGGGCGAGGAAGCCGTGCAGGTTCATCTGGCCGAGGCCGATGGCGTGGGATTCATTGTTGCCCCGCTCGATCGACGGCACCGACGAGATCGTCGTCTGGTCGGAGACGGCCGTCAGGCCGCGGATGGCGACCTCGATGGTCTGCGCGAAGTCGGGCGAGTCCATCGTCTTCGCGATGTTCAGCGAGCCGAGGTTGCACGAGATGTCCTTGCCCACATGGCTGTAGGACAGGTCGTCGTTGAACTCCGAGGGAGTCGAGACCTGCAGGATCTCCGAGCACAGGTTCGAGTGCGTGATCTTGCCGGCGATCGGGTTGGCCCGGTTCACCGTGTCCTCGAACATGACGTAGGGGTAGCCCGACTCGAACTGCAGCTCGGCGACGGTCTGGAAGAACTCGCGCGCCTTGATTTTCGACTTGCGGATGCGCTTGTCGTCGACCATCTCGTAGTACTTCTCGGTGACGTCGATGTCGGCGAAGGGCTTGCCGTAGACGCGCTCGACGTCGTACGGCGAGAACAGGTACATGTCCTCGTTCTTCTTCGCCAGTTCGAAGGTGATGTCGGGGATGACGACGCCCAGCGAGAGGGTCTTGATGCGGATCTTCTCGTCGGCGTTCTCGCGCTTGGTGTCGAGGAAGCGGTAGATGTCGGGGTGGTGCGCGTGCAGGTAGACCGCACCGGCACCCTGACGGGCACCGAGCTGGTTGGCGTAGGAGAAGGAGTCCTCGAGCAGCTTCATGATCGGGATGACGCCGGAGGACTGGTTCTCGATCTTCTTGATGGGTGCGCCGTGCTCACGAATGTTGCTGAGCAGCAAGGCGACACCGCCGCCGCGCTTGGACAGCTGCAGCGCGGAGTTGATGGAGCGGCCGATCGACTCCATGTTGTCCTCGATGCGGAGCAGGAAGCAATTGTGCACCACAGCGCCGCGAATCGTATAGGTATGTGTGCCCTCGACGTGCAGGTTGTACACCTTGCTCGGCGTCTCGTCGGTCTTCGCGATCTCACGGATTCCGTAGACATGACGCCCGTGCGCCACCTGATAGGTCGTGCGCTTGGCGCCCTTCCGCCCGACATAGTTGTGCAGGTTCTTGCCGACGTCGAAGATGAAGTCTTCGTTGGTACCGGGCACCCCGGGGACGAACACATGGCCCGTCACATTGCCCGCCTGGTTGATGTACTGGCGAACGACCGACACGATGCCCAGGCGGCGCAGGATCAACTGCACCTGATCCACCAGTTCCGGATTGACGAGATCGAGGATCATGCCGCCATTGGTGCTGCAGCCGTCGCCCCTGAACAAGCCCGCAAGCAGACCGCGCTGAAACTCTTCATCGGCAGTCATGACATCGCGCGTCAGGCGTTTCGTACTGTAACCGGTCCCGGCAAGCGACAGCAGCAATGACGCCACCACCTTGCTGTTGCAACCCATCTTGGTCGAGTGGTCCGACTGGTTGGTGGACTGAGAGAGTTCGACGCCGAATACTTGCTTGAACGCCGCCGCCAGATCTGCCTGGTACTCGACCTCGTGTGCACCGAGAGTGAAGTGAACACCATCGGGTTGCACACCGTCGACACCCGCACGCTTGGATACGTAGCCCTCGGCAACATACCAGCCGAGAATCAGTCCGAACTCGTACGATTCCTCGACGTATCGGTTGACACCGACGAAGCGCTGACTGTGACGCTGCTTGTTCCGATGCTTGGCATCAACGTTCACCTTACGAATCAGACCATCGACCTCTTCGTACAGTCCATTACCAACATGGTCCATGAGGTCGAAAACGCGCTTGTCGCGCTCACCCAACGGCGCCGCGGTGACAATGAAGTCGGTCGGGCGCACGTCCTGGGCAGCGAGCCATACGAAACCGTTGAAGGGATCCGCTCCATCGCCGTCGATCAAGGTCTCGACATCGCGGTCGGTCCACACCAGGATAGGATGCTCCGGAGTGCACCGAATCGGCTCTTTGTGCCCGAAGTGCGAAATCGACACCAAGGCTTGATCATTCGGGTTCTCGATCAGCTCCTCGACCGCGTGGTACGCCCCGTCGTGCGACAGGACCAGATCCCCCGCCCGCAGGGTCTCGATAGCCCGCTGCCCGTCGATCGTGTCGATGAGCGTACCGGCGGGAAAGCACGAAACGGGCTCGCCGCGCTGCTTCTTGCCCGAGTTGAGGAAGGTCGGGGTGGCCGGCTGGAAACGACCCGAGATGATCTCGTCGACGAGGTGCCGGGCGAGGATCTCGTCGCCGTCGGCGAGCGTCAGCGCGACCATGCACACACGGTCCTCGAAACGCTCGAGGTAGCGCTTGCCGTCGAACGTCTTGAGCGTGTACGAGGTGTAGTACTTGAACGCACCGAGGAAGGTCGGGAACCGGAACTTCTTCGAATATGCGTGCTCGAACAGCGATTTGACGAATGCGCGCGAGTACTTCTCGAGCACCTCGGGCTCGTAGTAGTTCTCCTCGACGAGGTAGTCGAGCTTCTCGTCGAGGTTGTGGAAGAAGACCGTGTTCTGGTTGACGTGCTGCAGGAAGTACTGACGGGCGGCGGCCACATCCTTGTCGAACTGGATCTCGCCGTTGGGGCCGTACAGATTCAACATCGCGTTGAGCGCGTGATAGTCGAGATCCTTGAGCGAATCGTCGAGGTGTGCGCTCGTGGCGGGAGCGGGATCGGTAATGGTCACAGTGCTGTCCCCACTTGTCGGAGTTAGGAAACGGCCGCGCAGTCACGTCCGCGACGCGCGTCGAATACGGATACGGATGTGGCTCAGGCGTTCTGGAGAACGGACTCCCAGAATCGGGCGAGACCGTCGCGGACACGCTCGACGTCGTCGGTCGTGCCCATCAACTCGAACCGGTACAGATACGGCACCTTGCACTTGCGCGAGACGATGTCTCCCGCGAAACAGTACGAGTCGCCGAAGTTGGTGTTACCCGCCGCGATGACACCGCGGATCAGGCCCCGATTGTGCTCGTTGTTGAGGAATCGGATGACCTGCCTGGGAACGTAGCGGGTATCACGGCCCGTGGCGGTCGTCCCGCCACCGTAGGTCGGCACGATCAGCACGTACGGATCGTGGACCTCGAAATTCCCCTCACGACCGTGCAGCGGGATCCGGCTGGCCGGAATCCCGAGTTTCTGCACGAATCGGTGGGTGTTCTCGGATGTACTCGAGAAGTACACCAGCGATGTTCCCGGGATCGACCCCAGCGAAGCCATCGGTAGTCACCACTCTTCATTCGATTGCGAAGACCGGCCCGGGCGGACACGGAAGACGTCCGCCCGGAGACGACGACGATCGGGCCGCCGCGAACGCGGCCCGGGCTCAGGCAGCGACGGTGAGCGCCTTGATGCGATCGGGGCGGAAGCCCGACCAGTGGTCGTCGCCGGCGACGACGACAGGCGCCTGGAGGTATCCCAGCGCCATGACGTAGTCGCGGGCCTCGGGGTTCTCACTGATGTCGACGACGTCGTACTCGATGCCGGCCTTGTCGAGGGCGCGGTAGGTGGCGGTGCACTGGACGCAGGCAGGCTTGGTATAGACGGTGATGTTCATGAATGCCCCTTTTCCGACGGCCGTGGGCGGCCTGACGACTGACTGCTGTGCGTTACCCGGAAGCCCACTCATCCGTCCGATCCCGCTTCCCCGAGAGATCGTCGGCACTTGTGGCCCTCCAGCGGTCTAGACACTACACCTTGTGTCCATCGGATACACAGAACCCAGGATGTTGTGACTTACAAAGGTGATATTCCCAGGTCGCGACCCTCCCTCCACGGCGTTTCGGGCGTGTCCCGGCGTGTCGCCGCAGCGCGCACGAGAGAGACCTCGAGCACAGTGTGGCGGGTGCCACCGACAACTTCGCGAGGGCACCGCGAGAACACCCTCCCGACTGCCCTGTGCGGGGAAACCGGATGCGGGACGAGCGACCGTTTCCGCGCGCTCGTCCCGCATCCGATCCGGTGTGTCAGGGCAGTCCGGCCAGCAGGTCGTCGAGGTGGGCCGGCAGGTTCCGGACCCGCACTCCGGTCGCGTGCCACAGGGCGTTGACGACCGCCGCGGCGCTGCCCACGATCCCGATCTCACCGATCCCCCGCGACCCCATGGGTGTCGCATGCAGGTCCTCGTCATCGAGCCAATCCGCTTCGACCCGGCGGATGTCGGCGTGTGTCGGCACGTGGTATTCGGACAGATCGTGGTTGACGACGTGCCCGAAACGCGCGTCGCGGATGCTCTCCTCGAAGAGCGCCATCGAGATCCCGAAGGACATCCCGCCGATGACCTGCGAACGCGCGGTTCGCGGATTGATCACCCGTCCCACGGAGAACAGACCGAACATCCGGGGCACCCGGATCTCGCCGGTGTCGGCGTCGACGTGCACCTCGGCGAAGTGCACACCGAAGGACTGCGCGGTGTAGTGCTCGAGTTCGCGGTTCTCGGCTGCCGACGCGGACAGTTCGGCACCCACCGGCGGGTCGTCGCCGAAACGTTTGCCGAATTGCTCTGCGGCCGTGACGATCGCGGTTCCCCAGGACGAGGTGCCCGACGACCCGCCGGCCACCGTGCCGTTGGGCAGTGCGCTGTCGCCGATCTCGAGGTCCACGTCCTCCGGTCGGCATCCGAGTGCGTCGGCGGCGATGAGGGTCAGGGTCGTCCACGCACCCGTACCGAGGTCGGTGGCTCCGATGCGGACGGAGTAGCGCCCCTCCCCGAGGTGCCGGATCTGGGCTTCCGAGCCGGGATTGACCATGTGGGGATAGGTCGCGACCGCCATGCCGGTACCGATCAGGGTGTTGCCCTGCCGCCGGCGGCCGGGTTCGCGGTCGGACGGATCCCATCCGAATCGCTGCGCTCCTTCGCGGAGGCATTCGACGAGTCGGCGCGACGACCACGGCTTTCCCGTCTCCGGATCGGACTCGGGTTCGTTGCGGATGCGCAGTTCGATCGGGTCGATCCCGAGTTCGGCGGCGAGCTCGTCCATCGCGACCTCGCCGGCGAACATGCCCGGTGCTTCACCTGGCGCGCGCATCCAGAACGGCGCCGGCACGTCGAGGGTGATCGCGCGATGCGACGTACGGGCGTTGGCGACGTCGTAGAGATTGCGCAGCGACACCCCCGCCTGTTCGACGAATTCGGTGACCCGGGACGACTGGGCGAACGCCTCGTGCACGAGACCGGTGAGCTTGCCGTCACTGTCGGCCGCGAGCCGGATGTGCGAGGCGGTCGGAGCGCGGTACCCGACGTAACCGAACATGTCGGGCCGGGAGACCGCGAACTTGATCGCTTTCCCGGCCAGGGCCCGCGCCGCGAGTCCGCCGAGGACGTCGTGCGCGTGAGGACCGCCCTTGGAACCGAATCCCCCACCGATGTACGGACAGACCACCCGCATCCGGGCCGCGTCGAGACCGAAGACCGGCGCGAGGGTCTCGACGACACCGTGCGGATGTTGCGTCGAGGTGTACAGCGTCAGAGTGTATCCGTCGGTCTCACTGTTCGACGGCACGACGTCGTTCCGCCAGATCGCGACCACGGTGTGCGGTTCGAGTGGATTGTTGTGTTCCTCAGGGGTGGAGTACCACTGATCGATCACCGTCTCGGCGCGGGCGAACGCCGCGTCGACGTCGCCTCGCTCGGTGTCGGGTTCGTAGCCGCCGTTGACGGTCTCGGGTGTGTACGCGTCGGGATGGTCGGCGCGGAAGAGCGCGTCGTGCGGTTCCTCGCTGTACTCGACCTTCAGGAGCGAGCATGCCTCCCGGGCGATCTCGAAGCTCTCCGCGACGACCGCGCCGATGATCTGACCCCGGTACAGCACGTCGGGTGTCTGCAGGACGGAGTACTCGCCCTCGGCCTCTTCGGTGAGACGTGGGGCGTTCCAGGGAGTGAGGACCTTCAGCACCCCGGGCACCGCTTCTGCGGCGGCGGTGTCGATGCGGTCGACGCGTCCACGGGCGATGGTGGAGGTGAGCGGTACGAGGTAGGCGGGATCGTCGACCGGGTGCTCGTAGGCGTACGGTGCCGTCCCGGCGACCTTCGCCGGTCCGTCGATGCGCGCGGTGGAGCGTCCACCTGCTCGGATCGGCTCGGGGCTCATGCGGATCCACCTCGTTCCCGTCGTTCGTCGAGTTCGCGCAGGGTCGCCACCACGGTTCGCCGCAGCAGCGGAATCTTGTAGGCGTTGCCGTCGAGGGGACCCGCGTCGGCGAGTTCGGCCTCGGCCGCCGCAGCGAAGACCTCGTCGGAGGGTCGTTGCCCGAGGAGTGCTTCCTCCGCGCGGTGTGCCCGCCAGGGCCGGTGTGCGACCCCACCGAATGCGATGCGGCACCCGGTGATCGTCCCGTCCGCAACGGTCATCTCGGCCGCTACGGAGACCAACGCGAAGGCGTAGGACGCCCGGTCGCGCACCTTGCGATAGGTGGACAGCGAACTCTGCGCCGCGGGGATCTGCACGCCGACGATGAGGTCGTCGCGTTCGAGCACGGTGTCGCGCTCGGGTGTGTCGCCGGGGAGTCGGTAGAAGTCCTCTACCGCGATGGCGCGCTCGCCGTCCGGGCCGAGGACCAGGACTTCGGCGTCGAGCGCGAGCAGGGCGACCGCCATGTCGGACGGATGGGTGGCCACGCAGTGCTCCGAGGCGCCGAGGATCGCGTGGTAGCGGGTGTATCCGCCGATGGCGGAGCAGCCGCTGCCGGGTTCGCGCTTGTTGCAGGGGGTGCTCACGTCCCGGAAGTACGAGCACCGCGTGCGCTGGAGCAGGTTGCCGCCGGTGGTCGCGGTGTTCCGGAGCTGGGGTGAGGCACCGGCGAGCAGTGCGCGCGACAGCACCGGATAGTTGCGCCGCACGAAGGGATGCGCCGCGAGGTCGCTGTTGCGGACGTTGGCGCCCACCCGGATTCCCCCGTCGGCCGTCTCCTCCACGGCGTCGAGCGGAAGATGCGAGACGTCGACGAGGAGATCGGGGGTCGCGACGCCGAGTTTGAGGTGGTCGACCAGATTCGTGCCGCCCGCGAGGAAGACCGCACCCGGTGTCTCGTGCACGACGGCGACGGCGGCGGCGGGATCTGCCGGTCGCTCGTAGCGGAGGGGGCTCATCGCGTCTCCTCCGTATCGAGGCGGCTGTCGCCGACACCGATTCGGCTGTCGCCTGCACCGATTCGGCTGTCGCCGGTGGCGACGGTGCGGATCGCCGAGACGATGTTGGGATAGGCGGCGCAGCGGCACAGATTGCCGCTCATGCGTTCCCGGATCTCGTCGTCGTCGAGTTCGGGTGCCTGTTCGAGATCGGCCGTTACGTGACTCGGCGCCCCGTCGGCGAACTCGTCGAGCATGCCGACGGCCGAACAGATCTGGCCGGGGGTGCAGTAGCCGCACTGGAAGGCGTCGTCCTCGATGAACTGCGCCTGGAGCGGATGCATCTCCCCGTCGCCGAGTCCGGCGGCGGTGACGATCTCGGCGCCGTCGTGCGAGGCGGCGAGGGCCAGGCACGAGAGGGTGCGCCGGCCGTCGATCAGCACGGTGCACGCTCCGCACTGACCGAGATCGCATCCCTTCTTCGGGGACGTGATCCCGAGGCGGTCGCGCAGTGCGTCGAGCACGGTGGTGCGGACGTCGATCGGGACGCGACGCTCCACCCCGTCGACGTGGAGAACTATGTCGAGATCGGGTCGGTGGCCGGTATCGGTCCTCGTGTCCCCGCTTGTCATGGGCAACCTCCGAACAGTGGGCTGTGTTCGGGGCATTCCCGCTGCAGGCGTCATCGAACCGTCGAGATGCGACGAGCGACGAGGGGAGCGTCCGCGGCTCGGCCGGACCCTGCGGATACGCGGTGCCGGAGACCTCGCGGGTCTCCGGCACCGGGGGTGTCGGTCGGTCCGCCGGCCGCTCTCGGTGCCGGCGGTACCGGCAGGGACGACGGACGTCTCGATCAGGCGTCGGCGAGCACCTTGGTGGCGTCGGCCAGTGCGGCGACGACCGTTGCGACCTGCTGCGCGGTCTCGGCGTGCTCCTTGGCGTGCTCGCCGCCGAACTTGCCGAAGGTTTCGCCGACCGACAGCGAGCCGCCGTCGACGACCTTGCCGCCGGCGATTCCGACGACCTTGACCGCGTCCTCGAGCGCCCACTTCGCAGCGTTCTGGCTGGGCGACTGGCTGACGATGGCGACGGGCTTGCCGCTCAGTGCGCCGGCACCGTAGGGGCGCGACAGCCAGTCGACGGCGTTCTTGAGCACCGCGGAGACGGTGCCGTTGTACTCGGGCGTGACGATCAGCACGGCATCGACCTCGGCAGCGGCGTCGCGCAGAGCCACGGCAGCAGCGGGGGCAGCCTCGCCGTCGAGATCCTCGTTGTAGAAGGGAACGTCGGCGAGGCCCTCGTAGAGGGTCACCTCGACGTTCTCGGCAGCAACCGCCGCGGCGGTCTCGGCGAGCTGGCGGGAGACGGAGCCGTCACGCAGGCTGCCGACGAGGGCGAGAACTCGGGTCATGGGAACATCCTCGGGTCGAAGTGGTTGACTACGCAATTTTAAACGGACCGTGGTCCGCTTTATTCCCTGCCGCGCTAGAGTGTGACCTTGTGAACACTCGCCCCCTCCCGCACGCGGACGGTCGGGCGCTGTCTGCGGCGAACAGCCGGGCTCTCCCCCTGGCGGACGAACGACTCTCCGAACGGGGCGACGCAGCGCGCAATCGTTCCCGTCTGCTCGACGCCGCCGCCCTGCTCGTCGCCGAGCGCGGCGTCGATGCCGTGACGATGGACGCCGTCGCGGCGCGGGCCGGGGTCGGCAAGGGCACCGTCTTCCGAAGGTTCGGCTCCCGCGCCGGGCTCGTCCGGGCACTGCTCGACCACAGCGAGCGCGAGTTCCAGCAGGGCTTCCTGTTCGGCCCGCCACCGCTCGGCCCCGACGCCGAGGCCCTGGACCGGCTCATCGCCTTCGGTCGTGCACGCATCGAACTCGTCGAGGTGCAGGGCGAACTGCTCCGCGCGGCCGAATCCGCCACCGACTCCCACTACACCGCTCCCGCCCACCTGGTCTCGCTCGCCCACGTCGACGCACTGCTGCGTGCCGCCGGAGTCACCGGCGACACCCGATTGCTGGCGACCTCGCTGGTCGCGTCGCTCGAGGCCACCCTCGTGCTCCACCAGTGGCGCGAGCTGGGACATCCGCTCCGCCGACTCGCCGACAACTGGGCCGAACTCGCACACCGTGTCGTGACCGGTCGAGGTAGCCGCAAATCCGGGTCGAGCGCCGTACCGTAACGGCATGATTCGCACATTCCGGGTGCTCGCACTGGTCTCCCTGGCAGCGGTGGCCGCCGCGTGCAGCACCGATTCGGATTCGGCCGGCAACTCCGCAGACGACCTCACCGGTCGCACCTTCGTGTCGACGAACGTGACGGGCACCCAGATCCCCGGCGACGGACCGCTGGTGGTCGCGTTCCCGGAGGACGGACGCATCTCGGCGACTGCCGGCTGCAACCGCTTCGTCGGCGGCGTCGACCTCTCCGAGGGCAGAGTGAAGGCGCCGGACCTGGCGAGCACCGGGACCATGACCCGCGCGGCCTGCGCCGATCCCGAGCTCGCCGACATCGAGACGCACGTCCTGAACGTGCTCGCAGGTGAGACCACCTACATCGTCCAGGGCTCGTCGATGACCCTCACCGCGCCGAACGGCACCGACGGACTGGAGTTCACGGCCCGCTGATCCGTTCTCGGTACCGTGAGACCCATGCCGGGAGCAGTCCGCGTGGTCGTCGTCCTCGCACTGGGTGCGCTGCTGTCCGGGTGCGGAGTGTTCGGATCGTCGCCGTCCGACCCGATCGGCCGCCGTTACGTCTCGACCGAGGTCGAGGGGCAGTCGATCCCCGGCGGCGGCCCGCTCCAGTTGTCGTTCCCCGCCCGGGAGCGGGTCGCGGCGTCCGCCGGGTGCAACCGGTTCACCGGCACCGCCGACCTGTCCGGGGGCAGGATTCGCGCCGGGACGCTCGCGTCCACGAGGATGGCGTGTCCTCCCCCGCGCGACGGCGCCGACGACTGGGTACGGACGCTGTTCGCGGGCGCACCCCGGTGGGCTCTCGACGGGGAGGTGCTCACCCTGACCACCGGCGCGGTGACCGTCACCCTCACCGAACGTACGGACGGGCGCTGAGATCGTTCGTCATGGAATCGTTCAGTAACGCTCGACGAGCCAGCGGGCGAGTTCCTGCGCGCTGCGGTCGACCTGCTTCGGCCAGTCGAGCGCCGAATCGTCGGCCCGGTCGCTCACGTGCTTGACGAGCCGGCACCGCGCGCCCATGCGGCGGGCGGCATAGGCAACCGCGAAGCCCTCCATGTCGACGAGATCGGCGCGCGCGGACAGCGCGTCGCGGATCTGGGCGTCCGAGACGAACGAATCACCGGTGGCGAGCACGCTGCCGTCACCGTCGTCGATCTGCACGACGTCCTGCACGGGATGACCGAGGCTCTTCAGGATCTCGCTGCTGATGTCGTGGTTGATCGCGGCGGACGGCAGGAACAGTCCCGAGTGGTGGGTGTGCAATGCGCCGGCGGTGCCGATGTTCACGACGAGCGGCCGCGCGTCGGCCGGATTCCCCGCGAGCGCCGCGGTGACGGCCACCGCTGCGTCGACCTTCCCGATCCCGGTGATCACCGTCTCGTAGCGTTCCGGGACGTGCGCCGCCTCGGCGCGGGTTGCGGATACGACGAGGATCCCGTTCACGTACTGCCTCCGAGTTCGAGGGTCGCGAGTGCCGCCCGGTGCAGCTCCCGCCCGTACCCGGCACCGTATCCCGCGGCGTGCACCGCCAGTGGATGCAGCTGGTGCACGGGCACCCGATGCTCCCAGCCGGCGCGCAGCGGATGCGCCGACTCGTAACCGTCGACGACCCGGCCCAGGTGCGGGCAGCCGAAGAGCGCGAGCATCGCCAGATCCGTCTCGCGGTGGCCGCCGTGTGCGGCCGGGTCGATCAGGACGACGCCGCGCGGCGACCACAACACGTTGCCGTTCCACAGGTCTCCGTGCAGACGCGACGGCGGATCGTCGTCGTCGAAGGCTCCGGCCGCAACGAGATCGCAGGCGGCCTCGATGTCGCGGCACTGGCGGTCGGTGACGCTGCCCGCATCGACCGCGATGCGCAGGAAGGGCAGCACCCGCTCTGCGACGTAGAACGATCCCCAGGTGGCGTGCACGGTACGGCTCATGGGGCGGCGGCCGATGAACAATTGCCCGTCGTAGTGGTCGGGTGCCGCACCGAAACCTGCGGCCCCCGCGTCGTGCATCCGGGCGAGTACCGCACCGAACTCACGTGCGGTCCCGGCGGACGGGGATGCCTCGGCGATCCGATCGAGTTCGATGTGGTGTTCGCTCACCGACCGCACCGCCGCGACCGGCATACCGGCCTCGGCGAGCCAGGCCAGGCCGGCCGCCTCGGCCCGGAAGAAATCAGGATGGGCGTGCGGGTCGTGTTTGCGGAAGACGTCTCCGGTGCTCACCCCGCAGAGTCTGCCCGACCGCACACTTCGTCCCGCCCTCTTCGCCCACCCTCTTCTCCGTTGTATCGCAGCAGTAACACAGGAACGCTAGGGTCGTGAAGATGACGAACCTTCGCGATCGGATCATCGAAGAACTCGGGGTGAAACCCTCCATCGACCCGCGCGCCGAGATCGACGCTCGGGTGCAGTTTCTCGCCGACTACCTGCGCAGCACTCCCGCGAAGGGATTCGTGCTCGGCATCAGCGGCGGGCAGGACAGCACCCTCGCCGGCAAGCTCGCCCAGCTCGCCGCGGAGAAGCTCCGCGCCGAGGGCCACACGGCGGAGTTCGTCGCGGTCCGCCTGCCCTACGGCAAGCAGGCCGACGAGCACGACGCCCTCGTCGCATTGGAGTTCATCGGAGCCGATCGCACTCTCGGTGTGGATGTGAAGCCCGGCGCCGACGCGACGGCTTCGGAAGCGGCTCGCGCGCTGTACGGCACCGAGACGCGTCTGCGCGACTTCGTGCGCGGCAACATCAAGGCCCGCGAACGCATGATGATCCAGTACGCGATCGCCGGAGAACTCGGCTACCTCGTGGTCGGCACCGACCACGCCGCCGAAGCGGTGACCGGTTTCTACACCAAGTACGGCGACGGCGGCGTCGACATCACTCCCCTGGCCGGTCTGACGAAGCGGCAGGGTGCGGCGCTGCTGCGCGAACTCGAAGCACCCGAGAGCACCTGGATCAAGATCCCCACCGCCGATCTCGAGGACGACCGTCCCGCGCTGCCTGACGAGGAAGCGCTCGGCATGGCCTACAGCGAGATCGACGACTATCTCGAGGGCAAGGACGTCACCGACGACCTCGCCAAGCGCCTCGAAGCCAAGTTCCTCGACACGCGGCACAAGCGCGTGATGCCCGTGGGGCCCTTCGACACCTGGTGGCGTGAGGATTAACCACCCGCGAAGGGCGGCAGGACGTCCACTCGGGACCCGGCCGGCCGGCCGAGGTCCCGGGTGAGTTCGCCCGTGCCGCCGTCGCCGGGTTCGAGCAGGAAGGCCGCCACCGACAGGACCCGCTCCATATCGGCGCCGTAACGATCGACGAGGACGGCACGCAGCGTGCCGAGATCGGCGCCTTCCGGCAGGTCGATCGTGTCCTTCTCGCGTCCGGCCGCATCTGCTGCGGCCGCGAAGTACCGCACCTCGATCCCCGTCGTCACCTCAGCCACCGATAGCTCCCATGCTCCGCTGCGGCGGCGCGAAGTCCGCCGCGTCCATGCCGTGTCCGGCCCACTTGTTCCACATCGCCCCGCGCCACAGCGCGGCGAGTTCGTCGTCGGTGGCGCCGCCCCGCAGAGCGGCGCGCAGGTCGGTCTCCCGGTCGCTGAACAGGCAGGACCGGACCGTTCCCTCGGCCGTCAACCGCGTGCGGTCGCAGTCGCTGCAGAACGACCGCGTAACCGACGCGATGATCCCGACGGTCGCCGGTCCGCCGTCGACGAGCCAGCGTTCGGCCGGCGCGGACGGGTCCTCGCGTTCGGTCTCCGTGAGCGTGAACCGCTGCCCGAGCACGTCGAGCAATTGCTGGGCCGGCACCATCTGCGAGCGCGCCCAGTTCTGATCGGCGTCGAGAGGCATCTGCTCGATGAACCGCAGTTCCACGCCCTCGTCCAGGCACCACGCGAGCAGATCGGCCGCACCTTCGAGGGTTTCCGGCATCAGGACAGCGTTGATTTTGACCCGACCCAGTCCGGCGGCCACCGCGGCGCGGATACCGTCGAGCACCGAATCGAGCCGATCGCGGCGCGTGAGCCGCGCGAAGTGCTCGCGGTCGATGGTGTCGAGGGAGATGTTCACGCGGGTCAGTCCGGCGTCCGCCAGCGCCCGCGCACGGTGCCGGAGACCGACCGCATTGGTGGTCAGCGCGATCGGCAGCCCCGGCGTCTGCTGCGCGCATCCGGCGACGATCTCCTCGAGATCGCGGCGCATGAGCGGTTCCCCACCGGTGAAGCGCACCTCGTGGACACCGAGTCGACCGGTCGCGATGCCCACCAGACGCACGATCTCGGCGCTCGCGAGCAGCTGGTCGCGCGGAATCTCGGGAAGGCCCTCGGCCGGCATGCAGTAGGTGCAGCGCAACGAGCACTTCTCGGTGAGGGACACGCGCAGGTCGCGGGCGATGCGACCGAAGCGATCGAGAAGCTCGGGCACGTCGGGCCGATCGGACGCGTCGTCTGCGCGATCGCGCACGACCGGGATGCCCATGTCCACCGCTGTCATACGACCATCGCTTTCATACAGCCCAGTATGCCCACAACCGCCGATCGTGACATCGCATCCGGACAGACGGGGCACACGCGGCGCGTCGTGGGCGGCGAGGCACGGCCCTCGTGTGCCTAGGATGGCGGCATGACGAGCGGCAGGCGGTCCGTGGAGGAACACGAACAGCACGTGGCGGCGTTGCTCGACCCGTTGCGGAAGAAGAGCCCGTTGCGTGTGCCGCTCGCGCACGCGCTGCACCGCACCCTCACGGAGGACGTCGAGTCGCCGCTGGACCTGCCACCCTTCCGCAACTCCCAGATGGACGGCTACGCCGTCCGCGCCGGCGATCTCGCGTCGACCCCCGCCGACCTGCCCGTCCAGGGCGTGCTGGCCGCGGGCGACACCGTCGCGGCACTCGAACCGGGGCACGCGCTGAAGATCATGACGGGCGCTCCCGTCCCGGACGGCGCCGACGCCGTCGTCCCGGTCGAGGACACCCGTGCGACCACCCCCGACTCGGACGGCGCCGGCAGCGTGACCGTCGAGCGCAGCGTCACGCCCGGAGCCTACGTGCGTGAGGCGGGAACCGACGTCTGCAAGGGCGATCTGCTGCTTCCCGCGGGCACGGTCCTCGCCGCCCGACACATCGCCGCGCTCGCCGCCGTCGGCCTCACCTCGATCCCCGTCCGTGCACGGCCGCGGGTCGCGATCATCTCGACCGGCAGCGAACTCGTCACGGCCGGGAGCGAACTCGGGCCGGGCCAGATCTTCAACTCGAACGGACCGGCGCTGGCTGCGAGCGCGTCGGCCAACGGTGCCGACGTCGTGACCATCGACCACTGCCACGACGATCCGGAGGAGTTCGTGACGATGCTCGAACATGCCGTGGGCGTCGCCGACGTCGTGTTCACCTCCGGCGGAGTGTCGAAGGGCGACTTCGAGGTCGTGAAGGACACGCTCGCGCCGCGGGGCGGGCAGTTCGTCTCGGTGGCGATGCAGCCGGGCGGTCCTCAGGGCACCGCCGTGGTCGACGGCGTGCCGATCCTGACCTTCCCCGGCAATCCTGTCAGCGCGCTCGTCTCGTTCGAGGTGTTCGCGCGACCCGCATTGCGGGCCGCCGCCGGCTATCCGCCCGTCGTGTGCGAGAGCTTGCCGCTCACCGAGGATCTCACGTCGATCCCGGGACGCCGGCAGTTCCTGCGCGGGCGACTCGACGAGAAGGGGGTGACCCCCTTCCGCGGGCACGGGTCGCATCTCGTCGCCGGACTCGCCGCCGCCGACGTGCTCCTCGACATCCCCGCCGACACCACCTCCCTCGAAGCCGGAGACCTCGTGAAAGTACGGATCCTGTGACCGACCTCAGCCACCTGGACGACCAGGGACGCGCCCGCATGGTGGACGTCTCCTCGAAGACCGACACCACACGGATCGCCGTGGCGGCAGGCGAACTCGTCACCACTCCCGAGGTGGTCGCGCTCGTCCGCGCCGACGACATGCCCAAGGCCGACGTCCTGGCCACGGCCCGCATCGCCGGCATCGCGGCGGCGAAACGCACCTGGGAGCTCATCCCCCTGTGCCACCAGCTGGCGCTGTCGTCGGTGAAGGTGATGTTCGACTTCACCGACACCTCGATCACGATCGAGGCCACCGCGAAGACCAAGGGCCCGACCGGAGTCGAGATGGAGGCGCTCACCGCGGTCGCCGTCGCCGGCCTGACCCTGCACGACATGGTCAAGGCCGTGGATCCGGCCGCCGTTCTCGACGGCGTGCGGCTGATCTCCAAGGAGGGCGGCAAGCGCGGCCACTGGACCCGTGACGACGCACCCGGCCGGGACGGGACCCCCGGGGCCGGCGAACAGCCCGTGGAGAAGACCGGACGCTCCGCCGCCGTGGTCGTCGCGTCGACCGGTGTCGCCGCGGGCACCCGCGAGGACCGCACCGGACCGCTCATCCGGTCGTGGCTCGAGGACAAGGGATTCGCGGTCCGCGGTCCCCTCGTCCACGCGGACGCCGACATCGCAGCCGGTCTCGCCGACGCGGTCCGTCCGGGCCCTGCCCTGGTCGTGACGACCGGCGGAACCGGGGCGTCGCCGACCGACGCGACCCCCGAAGCGACTCTCGCCCTGCTCGATCGTGAACTGCCCGGCATCGCGGAGTCGATCCGGCAGCGCGGACTCGAGGCCACCCCGCACGCCGTGCTCTCGCGCGGCGTCGCCGGTCTCGTCGGCCACACGGTCGTCGTGAACCTGCCCGGCTCGCCCGGCGGGGTGAAGGACGGTCTCGCCGCCCTCGACCCGATCCTCGACCATCTGTTGGCACAAGTCGCAGGAGGCGGCGCTCATGAGTGAACTACTGGCCCGGATCTCCTCGGAACCGCTCGATCCCGCAGCGGTGGACGCCGCGGTGGCAGGCGCCGAACACGGTGCGGTGGTGCTCTTCACCGGTGTCGTCCGCAATCACGACGGTGGACAGTCGGTGACCGCGCTGCAGTACCAGGCACATCCGGATGCCGAAGCGTTCCTGCGGCGGTGCTGCGAGGACGTCGCGGCGAAGTCCGGGCTCCCGGTCGCGGCGGTGCACCGAGTGGGCGATCTCACCATCGGCGATCTCGCGCTGGTCGCGGCGGTCGCCGCCCCACACCGCGCAGAAGCCTTCGCCACCTGCGCCGAACTGGTCGAACGCATCAAGGCCGAAGTGCCGATCTGGAAGCGTCAGCACTTCACCGAGGGTGCCTCGGAGTGGGTGGGTCTGTAGTCACATCAGGGACTGACGCACCCCGTGCGGTAGGGTGACATGGTTCGGGCGTCACGACGACGCCCACCGTCGTGGGATACCGGCGGCCCGGGATCGTGCCCGGCCCGCATGCACAGATGCAGTACGCACAGATGCACCGGCCTTCCTTGCGGCGATCGCACAGCACCACGGGCACACGGTCCGTCGAGTGCACACACGCCGCATCGAAAGGCAGCGCTGTTCCATGACCACATCTTTCTCCGATCTCGGGGTGCCCCGCCCGCTCGTCGCCACGCTGAACGACGCCGGGATCACCAGCCCCTTCCCCATCCAGGTGGACACCCTCCCCGACACCCTCGCCGGTCGTGACGTGCTCGGACGCGGACGCACGGGTAGCGGTAAGACCCTGGCCTTCTCGATCCCGCTCGCCGCTCGCCTCGCCGGCAGGAGCACCCGGGCGGCAGGCCGTCCGCGTGGCCTGATCCTGGCTCCCACCCGCGAACTGGCGACCCAGATCGCCGCGGCCATCGAACCGCTCGCGCATTCGTCGGGTCTGAAGGTCACCACGATCTTCGGCGGCGTGTCGCAGAAGCGCCAGGTCGAGGCCCTCCGTCGCGGCGTCGACATCGTCATCGCCTGCCCGGGCCGCCTCGAGGACCTCATGCGCCAGAAGTTCGTGGCGCTCGACGACATCGAGGTCACAGTGCTCGACGAGGCCGATCACATGGCAGACCTCGGCTTCCTGCCCGGCGTCACCCGCATCCTGACGGCGACACCGAAAGACGGTCAGCGCCTGCTGTTCTCGGCCACCCTGGACAACGGCGTCGACAAGCTCGTCAAGCGGTTCCTGAAGAACCCGGTCATGCACTCGGTCGACGAGGCCACCTCCCCCGTCGCCGCGATGACCCACCACGTCTTCGACGTCGCGGGCATGGATACGAAGAAGGACCTCGTCCGCACCCTCGCATCGGGAACCGGTCGCCGAATCCTGTTCATGCGCACCAAGCATCAGGCCCGCAAGCTCGCCAAGCAACTCACCGACTCCGGCATCCCAGCGGTGGACTTGCACGGCAACCTCTCCCAGAACGCCCGCGACCGCAATCTCGCCGCGTTCTCGTCGGGTGAGGCGCGGGTGCTCGTGGCGACGGACGTCGCCGCACGTGGTGTCCACGTCGACGACGTCGAACTCGTCGTGCACGTCGATCCCCCGGCCGAGCACAAGGCGTACCTGCACCGCTCCGGTCGCACGGCCCGCGCCGGCAGCACCGGCGACGTCGTCACCGTCGTCCTACCCGACCAGCGCAGGGATCTCGCGGCCATCATGCGCAAGGCCGCCATCGACGTCACCCCCATCAAGGTGACGGCGGATTCCGAGCACGTGCTGAAGCTCGTCGGCGAGATCGCGCCGTACGTCGCGCCGGCACCGAAGCAGGCTTCCGCGCCGTCGCGTCCACAGCGCAACGGCGGCAGCCGCCGTTCGTCGGCTCCCCGCCAGGGCTCCGGTTCGGGTCAGCGTTCCTCGTCGAGCGGACAGCGTTCCGCCGGTGGTCAGCGCTCCTCGGGTGGGCAGCGCGCGGCCGGCGGTCAGCGTTCGGCCGGTCAGGGCGCCGCAGCTGCCACCGGTGGCCGTCGTCGTCCCCAGCGCCGTACCTCCGCCGCTCGCTGAGCCGAAGGGCCTGCCTTCCGCCTCAGCGGGATGAATCGGCCTTCCGCCTCAGCGGGGCGTGAATCGGTGTATCGCGTACATCGCGTCCGCGGACACCGGTTCGGTCGGCACACAGCGGCGTAGTCGCTCGCGTACGTCGTCGGAGTCGAGATCGGCCCCGATGACGACGAGCTGCGTCCCGTCGGGCACGTCGTCGCCGCGACCCGCCGGTTCGAACCTGATGTGGTCGCCGACGGTGTGCAACAGATAGGTGCCGGTGTCCAGTCCGGCAGCGACTCGCACGTATCCCTTGATACGGAACACCCCTGCGGGCTGGTTCTCGAGGAAATCGACCAGCACGCGGGGGTGCAGTGCATCTGCTGACTCGAAGGTGATCGCGTCGTAGCCGTCGTGCAGATGGGTGTGCTCGTGGTCGTCCTGCTCGTAGAGCAACCGGTCGAGGGTGAGCTGCTCCCCCGGCTGCGGACCCGGCCGCTCCGGGATGTCGAACAGCAACGCCGGGTCGATGCGACCGTGATCGGTCGAGACGACCGCGGCGCGGGAGTTGAGCCGGCACAGGCGCGTCAGCAGATCGTCGTGGGCCTCACCGTCGATCCGGTCGGTCTTGTTGATCAGCACCAGATCGGCGAGCGCCACGTGCTGTTCGAGCTCGGGATGCTGCTCGGCGGTCGCGTCGAACTCCACCGCGTCGACGACCAGCACGAGGCCACCGTAGGAGACGTATTCATTCTCCGAACCGGCGACGAGCAGGATCATGTTGCGGGGCTCGGCGAGTCCACTCGCCTCGACGACGATCACGTCGAGATCGGACGAGCGGTGGGCGAGCTTGTCGAGCATCGCGTCCATGTCACTGACATCGACTGCGCAGCACAGACATCCGTTGCTCAGCGAGACCATCGAGTCGACCTGCCCCGCCACCATCATCGAATCGATGTTGACGGAACCGAAATCGTTGACGATCACACCGATCCGCGCACCGCGGGTGTTGCGCAGCAGGTGGTTGAGCAGCGTCGTCTTCCCCGCGCCGAGAAATCCGGCCACCACGATCACCGGGATCTGCTTCTTCGCCATGGTGGTGAGACTAGCCGTGCGCTCGTACGCGGTTCCGACGGCAACCGCCGCCGGAACCGCGCACCGGCAGCATCAGCTGCCGCGCTTGATCCACTCCTCGAGGTGCGGCGACTCGGTGCCGATCGTGGTGCCGTCGCCATGACCGGTGTGCACCTTCGTCTCCGCGGGCAGGACGAACAGCTTGTCGCGGATCGACCCGATAATGGTCGGGAAGTCCGAGAACGAGCGGCCCGTCGCGCCCGGTCCGCCGGAGAACAGGGTGTCGCCGGTGAACAGCTCACCCGCTTCCGGCAGGTACAGGCAGGTCGAACCCGGCGAGTGACCCGGCGTGGCGATCGCCTGGATGTCGGTTCCGGCCACCCGGATCCGCTCCCCGTCCTCGAGCGTGCCGTGCGCGACACCCGGGTGGGTCATCTCCCACAGCACGTCGTCGGCCGGGTTGAGCAGGATCGGCGCGTCGAGCTTCTCGGACAGCTCCGGCGCCACGGTGATGTGGTCGTTGTGTGCGTGCGTGCACACGATCGCCACGACCTTCCGTCCACCGACGGCGTCGATGATCGGCTGCGCGGTGTGCGCGGCGTCGATCACCACGACCTCGGAGTCGTCGCCGACGAGCCAGATGTTGTTGTCGACCTCCCATTCGCCGCCGTCGAGCGCGAAGGTGCCCGACGTGACGACCCGGTCGACGCGGATCGGCGAGGTGCTCACAGGACCACCACCGAACGCAGGACCTCACCGCGGTGCATCGTCTCGAACGCCTTCTCGACGTCGTCGATGCCGATGCGCTCGGTGACGAACTTCTCGAGCGGCAGGCGTCCCTGCTGGTACAGGTCGACGTAGGTCGGGAAGTCGCGCTCGGGCAAGCAGTCGCCGTACCACGAGCTCTTGAGCGAGCCGCCGTGCGAGAAGAAGTCGATCAGCGGCATCTCGAGGGTCATATCCGGGGTGGGTACACCGACGAGGACGACGGTGCCGGCGAGGTCGCGGGCGTAGAAGGCCTGCTTGTAGGTCTCCGGCCTGCCCACCGCGTCGATGACGACGTCCGCACCGAAACCGCCCGTCAGCTCCTTGATCGCCTCGACCGCGTCGACCCCGCTGGAGTTGACGGTGTGGGTGGCACCGAGGTCGGTGGCCCACTCGAGCTTCTTGTCGTCGCGGTCGACGGCGATGATCGTGACGGCACCTGCCAGGCGCGCACCCATGATCGCGGCGTCGCCGACACCGCCGCAGCCGATGACGGCGACGGACTGGCCGCGGGTGACTCCGCCCGTGTTGACGGCGGCACCGAGACCGGCCATGACACCGCAGCCGAGCAGGCCGACGACGGCCGGATCGGCGCTCGGGTCGACCTTGGTGCACTGACCGGCGTGGACGAGGGTCTTGTCGGCGAACGCGCCGATGCCCAGCGCCGGAGTGAGTTCGGTGCCGTCCTCGAGTGTCATCTTCTGGGTGGCGTTGAAGGTGTCGAAGCAGTACTGCGGCTGACCGCGCTTGCATGCGCGACACTGGCCGCACACCGCGCGCCAGTTCAGGACGACGAAGTCGCCCACGGCGACCGAGTCGACGCCCTCACCGACGGATTCGACGACACCGGCGGCCTCGTGGCCGAGCAGGAACGGGAACTCGTCGTTGATGCCGCCCTCGCGGTAGTGCAGATCGGTGTGGCACACGCCGCACGCGGCGATCGCGACGACGACCTCACCGGGGCCGGGATCGGGGATCACGATGGGCACGACCTCGACAGGCGCTCCCTTCGAGCGAGCGACGACTCCGCGGACTGTTTGCGACATGCTGTCTCCGTTTCGTGATGCGACCGGCAGTATCCGGTGTTTCCGACTTCCGGTGATTCCGACCCTAGCCACTCCCGCGGCGCTCTGCTCCTGATCGTTCGGCGGGCCCGACCCAGCCGAACGGCCAGTCGCTGAGCGGCGAACTCGAATTGTCCGATTGGCGCATTTCCCTTGGATTTCGCGGCTCGGTGTTCGCGCCTGCATTTCTCCGTCGCCACCTCGGTAAACCCGTGTCGATGTAACGCTGCGAGCGACCTTCACGAAATCCGTTACGACCCGCCGCACTTCGGCGGGCCGGCAATTCCTCGGTCAGAAACGGATTGGTAGAGGCCCATGGCACTTCGAAAGTCGCTGTCGCGTCGGCGGATTCTCGCCGGCGTCTTCGCCCCCACCGCGCTCGGAGTCGTGGCAGCGGCCGCGATCGTGCTTCCGCAACAGGACACCCCCACCGTTGCCGACCCGTACCTCGCCGGCCTGGCGAAGACCACCGAATGTCACGACATGGTCAGCCTGGGTATCGGCGGTCGCGGTGACATCCCTCGCGACGAGTCGAAGATGCTCGTCGACGAGAACGGCAACCGCCTTCCCGCCGCCCAGCAGGGCGCCTACCGCAGCCATTGGGTCGAGCCGGTCATCAGCGCACCGCTCGAGAACCACGAGGCCGGCGACGGCTACGCGGCCATCTACATCGAGTACCCGGCCGACCTCGCCAGCTACGAGAACGCCGTGAACAAGGGCGCCGAGAACACCATCGAGGTCATGAAGGCCATCCGGCGGTCCTGCCCCGACACCCAGTTCGCCATCGTCGGGTTCAGCGAGGGCGCCGACGTCGCGCGCCGCGCCGCGATGCAGATCGGTGCGCAGGAGCAGAGCGAGGACGGTTCCTGGGAGATCATCGATCCCGACGCCGTCAGCGGCGTGGTCATCCTCTCCGACGCGGGCCGCGAGGCCGGAGAAGGCTTCTTCCCCGGCGCGGAAAACGGCACGAACCCCGACGGCTTCGATCGCCCCTACCAGCCGGGCAGCGACGCCGTTTCCGGACGCGGTGTCCTCCCCGACACGAACGGTGGTTTCGGTCATCTCGCCGGCAAGGTCGCCTCGTTCTGCTCCGAGGGCGACTTCACGTGCTCGGCACCCGAGAACATCGCGCTCATCGAACTGCTCGCGAACGTGGGTCGTCAGGTCAACGGCGACGCCCTCGAGCGTGAGGGACTGACCCCCGCGACCGGCGCCGACCTGGCCCAGGTCGTCGGCCGGGTCGCGCTGCTCGCCCTCGCCGACATCTCGGCGAATCCGGACTGGATGCGGTCGGACGAGACCTTCCTCGAGGTGCTGATCAAGGTCTCCGACCCGAGCTACGATCCCGCCGCCCGCCCCACCACGCCTGTGGCTGCCGACGCCGACTCCGGCGCCACCCGTGAGGACGGTGCCGAGGCGCCGATCCCCGCGGAGCGTCTGTCGAACCTCGCGTACCTGCCGGAGAAGATCGTCAAGGAGGTCGTCGGGTTCATCCGGAGCAACCAGAACACCCTCGCGGTGGTGCTTGCCGACCCGTACGACCAGACCTTCGGCTACGACCGTGAGAACGACGACCACTACGGGCACCACTTCGACTACTGGGACGACGACATCGACGGCAAGGGCACGTCCACCGTCGAGTACGCCGCCGCCTGGCTCGAGCACCTGGCCCGCCAGGCCAAGGAGGGCAACGCGGTCGATGCGAACAAGGTCGACAAGGCCGCGGTGCTGATGATCGCCGAGGAGACGGCGAAGGCCGAGACCGCCGAGGCGTCCACCACGCCGGAGACCTCGCCGTCCTCGACTGTGACCGACGATGCGACGGTCGCCGACAGCAGCGTGCCCACCCCCGTCGACGCTGTCCCGGCTCCCGCAGGCGACCCCGCTGCACCGGTGGCCCCGCCTGCACCCGAAGCGGGCGTGACGACAGCCACGCCCACCCCGATGACCACCACGGCTCCGGTCTCCACCCCGTCGGAGACCACGACTCCGGCCACGGGCGAGACCACCACGGGCGCCGGGTCGACCACCTCCTCCGGAACGCCCACGACGACCGTCGCCCCGACGACCACGTCGCCGGCACCGGCTGCCTGACCGTCCTCGACGGGCCACCCGCCGACCGAGAACTCGGCGTCAGCCCGCGGCGCGGACCCCGGCCTCTGCACCGAGAGCCGCGGCCTCACCGCGAGTGCTGACGCCGAGTTTTCGTAGTACGCCGGCCACGTGGAACTTCACCGTCGACTCGCTCACGCCGAGACGTTCGGCGATGACGCGGTTGCGCCGTCCGGCCACGAGATGTTCGAGGACCTCGATCTCCCGGGGCGCGAGCGCGGCGAGCGCATCGAGAGCGGGTCCGTCCGTCGCAGCGATCGGCAGGTCGAGCGGGAAGCTCACCGCGATCCGTGTGCCCCAGCCGGGGGTCGACTCGGAATCGATTCCACCGCCGAGGGTTTCGACGCGGTCGCGGAGCTGGCGCCCGAGTTCGACGACGTCGATCTCGCCGCTGCCGTCGTCACGCACGTCCACCAGCAGGGTCGAGTCGTCGCAGGTCCACGCGACGCGCACCCGCGTCACGTCGGTCTGACCGGACATCGCCAGCACGGCGCCCCGGGCGATCGCGCGGGCCGCGTGCGCGACCTCGCCGGGCAGTCCCCGTCCACCCACCGGCGGAGCGACCATCTGCAGTTCGAGCGGGCGGTGCCGCACCAGATCGCGCAGTTCACCGTGGAGTCGCGCGAACGCGGTGGTCAGTGCCTCCTCCGCGAGTTCGCGGTGCAGGTCCACCGCCGATCGCAGGCCGATCAGGGCCTCGGTCGCCGTCTCCCGCGCCGTGGTCCGGGCACGGGTGTCGTCGAGATCCTTCGACCGCAGGGTCGCGAGGATCGTCTCGAGGGTCACGGCATGGGATTCGGTGAGCTCG
The DNA here is from genome assembly GCF_050321925.1 of Rhodococcus sp. IEGM1339. Lineage (NCBI taxonomy): Bacteria > Bacillati > Actinomycetota > Actinomycetes > Mycobacteriales > Nocardiaceae > Rhodococcus > Rhodococcus sp. IEGM1339. The sequence continues at coordinate 4,918 of NZ_JBNQFT010000005.1, read as the reverse complement.
GCGACGGTTCGGGCCCGCTCCGCGGAGGCGGCCCGCGATTCCGCGAGATATGCCGGGCTGGCGGTGTGCACCTGCAACCGGATGCCGGTCGCGACCACGCCGAACGCCGCCCGCACGAGAACGAGGGCCGCGGAGGTGGCCCGGGCCCCGCGAGGCACGAACACCAGGAGCGTGTCGGTGCTGTCGAGGATCGCGCACACCTCACGATCGCGACCAGCGAGACGGAAGCTGCCGCGGCGGATCTCCCCCGCGGCGAGGTCGTTCCGCACCCGATCCAGCTCGGCGATGGTCACCCGGTCGACGATCGACGGGTCGCCGGCCACCTTCCGCGGCCGGCCGGTGCATTCCCTCGTGAAGATCACCAGGGCACTGTGCGGAGCGAGGTCGTCGACATAGGTGGAGAATCGCTGCGCGATCTCCGCGAGCGGACCGGTGAGGACGTCGCGCAGCTCGGCGATCAGGACCTCAGGGCGACGGGCAGCGGGACTCACATGCCCACGATATCGGCGTCCACCGGCGCCTTCCCGGAGGAGCCCCGGCCCCTGCCGACGCGCGCATCGCGTACTGCGCCACTTCGGCCCCTCGGACCCCGGCCGGCGGTAACATTCCGATCACTGGGGCGACATCGATTCCTCGTCCGTGGGAGGTGCTACGAACAGTGGCGGACCCCCGCGCGACGACGGGCACCGCGACCGCGATCGACGGTCGCGACGGGTTCCCCGCGACCGTGCCGGGTCTGCTGCTCGACCGGGTGTCCCGCTCCCCCGACTCCGTCGCCTACCTGTGCCCGGACGGTGAACGGTGGCGTCCTTCGACGTGGACGGACGTACGCCGCGAGGTCTTCGACCTCGCGGCGGGACTGATCGGTCGGGGTGTGGGAGCCGGATCGCGGGTCGCGATCTGCGCGACGACCTGTTATCGGACCGTCGTCGCCGACCTCGCGATCGCGTGCGCGGGCGGCGTCACCGTCCCGATCTACCCGGCGACCCGCGACGACGAGGTGCGGTCGCAGATCCGGCGTGCGCACACCGTCCTCACCGTCGCCGACCGGCCGGTCGCCGCCACCGACGTCCTGGGCATCGACGGACTCGACAAGCTCGCCGACGAAGGGCGCCGTCTGCTGCGCACCGACCCCGACGTCGTGGAGCGACGGATCGCGGCGTTGTCCCCGGACGACGAGGCCGCGCTGATATACACGGCGTGCGAGGACGGCCGCACCAAGGGCGCGTGCCTGACCCACCGGGGCACGACCTACGGCGCCCGTGCCGTCGCGCAGACCGGGATGATCTCGTCGTCCGACCGTCAGTTGCTGTGGTTGCCGCTCGCGCACGTCTTCGGCCGGTCGTTGCTGCTCATGGCCATGCACACAGGTGTGAGCACCGCCGTCGACGGTCGCGCCGACCGCGTCACCGCGAATCTGCGCACGGTCCGGCCGACCTTCCTGGGATCGGTCCCGCACGTGCTCGAGAAGATCGCCCGGCTGGAACGGGACGAGCTCGGGGGTCGGCTCCGCTTCGTCGTCTCCGGATCGGCGCGATTGTCCGAAGACGTCGCCCGGCGGTTCGAGCAGCTCGGTGTACCGGTGCTCGAGTGTTACGGGATCACGGAGACCTCCGGACCGTCGTGCGCGAACCTGCTCGGCGCGCACCGCCCCGGCACGGTCGGCCGACCACTGCGCGGCACGGAGGTCCGGATCGCCGACACCGGCGAACTCCTCATTCGGAGTCCCGGAGTGATGACCGGTTACCACGACGATCCCGCGGAGAGTGCCGCCGCGCTCGACGCCGACGGCTGGTTCCACACGGGCGATCTCGCCGAGATCGACGCCGACGGATTCGTCGTCGTGACAGGGCACCGCAAGGACACCTTCAAGACCAGCACCGGAAAGTACGTCGGCCCCACCGCGCTCGCCGACCGCTGGCGCCGGATGTGTCCGGGCAGCGAACTCGTCGTGGCCGGGGAGCTGCGCTCGTACTGCGTCGGTCTCGTGTTCACCACCGCGCCGGAACCGGTCGTCGCGGCCGCGCTGGAACAGCTCGACGCCCGATCGGATCCGTGGGAACGCATCCGCCGTTTCGTCACGGTGAGCGAGCCGCTGGAGACCGACGATCTCGACCCGGCCGGGCGTCCGATCCGGGATCGCGTGCTCGCCCGGTACGCCAGTCTCGTCGACGAGATGTACGCGAACGGTCGTCGCGCGGGCCAGGACGGGTCGCGGCAGACGGATGCCCTCTGAAGTAAGGTTCGCCTAAACGCAGGTCACCGCGCGGGCGGAGAGACCGGTCGTTCCGCCGTCCACGATCCCCTGCCGAGGAGAACGCACCCATGGCCCGTAGTCTTCGCCCCCTCGAGGTCTTCCCGATCACCACGCGGTACCTGAAGGTGCTCCGCGTGACGGACGTGAGCCCCGGGATGCGGCGGGTGACCCTCGGGGGCGAACAGTTGCGGGCGCACGTCGCGCCGAACGGATTCCCGGTGGAGGCGTTCCGGTCCGACGGTGTGGACGACGAGTTCAAGCTGATGTTCAAGCATCCCGAACTCGACGAGGCCCTCGGCCCCACCCAGGCCGACGGCGTGGTGAACTGGCCGCGCGATCCGAAGCTGCTCATGCGCACCTACACCGTCCGGCGCTGGGATCCGGTCGCCGGCGAGATCGACGTGGACTTCGTGCGCCACGGCGTGGGTCCCGCGTCGAGCTGGTCGTACCGCGCGGAACCCGGTGAGACCATCCAGATCGCCGGACCGAAGTCGTCGGCCGGACACCCGCAGGGCGTGGACTGGACGCTCGTGGCAGGCGACGAGACGGCGCTGCCGGCCATCGGGCGCTGGCTCGAGAACTGGCCGGAGGGTGCACGCGGCCGGATCTTCGTCGAGATCGCCGACGACTCGAATCGGCAGGATCTTCCCGTTCCCGCCGGTGTGGAGCTGACCTGGCTGAGCCGCGACGGCGCCGAGCCGGGCACGACCACCCTGTTGTTCGATGCCCTCCGGGCCGCCGAGTGGTGGGACGGCACGGTCTTCGCGTGGGTGGCCGGTGAGGCCCTCACGCTCACCTCGATCCGGCGGTGGCTGCGCAATGAGAAGGGCCTGCCGAAGGAACAGGTGGAGGTCACCGGCTACTGGCGTCGTCAGGAAGTCGCGGTGTCGGAGGCCGACGCCTCCCTGCCCGATTTCGAGACGACCGAGGACGAACGCGACCGTTTCGACGAATTGACCGAGATCGCACCGGGTTTCGCGCTGCGGGTCGCAGCGACCATCGGACTGGCGACGGCCTTCGACGCGTCGCCGCGCACCCTCGACGAACTCGTGGCCAAGACAGGGACCGACCGCACCGGTCTGGGCAAACTTCTCCGTTACCTCGTCGCCGTGGGGGTGGCCGAGGATCTGGGCGAGGGCCGGTTCCGGCTCACCGGCGTCGGCCGTGAACTCGAGGACGACCACCACCTCGAGGAACTGCGACTCGACGGTGTGCACGCGCAGCGGGAACTGGCGGGCATGCTCGCACTGCTCGCTGCCGTCCGCACGGGTCGCGGGGACGACGCACATCGGTTCGGCAAGAGCTTCGCGCAGCGCGTCACAGACGACACCGCTCTCCTGACGGATCGGTACGAGCAGGAAGCCGAAATGGCCGTCTACTTCGCCAGTGCCCTCGCGGCGAAGGTGCCCTCCGATGTCTCGACGATCGCGGTCTCCGGTGAGGCCGCCGGTTCCTACGCCCACGCCCTCGTCACGGCGAATCCGTCGGTACGGGCGACCGTGGTGGCCGCGCCGTCGGAGATCGAGGTCCTGCGTCGCGTCCACGGCGAGCACGAGCGCGTCGCCTATACGCCGGGCAGCATGCTCGAAACCCGCCCCGAACCGGTCGACGCGGTGCTGCTGACCGGGCGGTTGAACGAACTGCCCGATGCCGACGCCGTGCACGTGCTGCAGCAGGCGGCGGCGGGACTGAATCCGGACGGCCGGGTCCTCGTCTTCGGCACTGTGCTCGACGACATCGCCGGTGAGCACGACTACGAGGACGATCTCATCGACTTCGCACTCAGCGGCGGCGGTGGTCGTACGCACGAGGACCACCTGGCACTGTTCGAGGCAGCCGGCCTCGCGGAACCCGAGCGCACGACGGTGGGTTGGGGCATGACGCTGTACACGTCCACCGGCTCGGCGGGCTGAGATCGTGAGAATGCAGCGGCCTCGCGACGCGCGGGGCCGCTGCAGAACGACGAGAAGAGCTGCTGCGAGGAAGTCTCCCGCGAGGAATGTCTTCCGAACGGTGGACCTAGCGGGAGGCTTGTCGAAACTTGCCCCAGCGCTGGCACGGATGGTCGCGAGCCACAGGGCCATTCGAAGCGTGCGTGTCCACCAGGCGCACCGAGGCGGAGCCTTCCTCAGCCGTCTCGACCGGATGAGGTTCGTCAGGTTCCGGAAGTTCAGGGCCGAGCCGCGGAGGCGCTCCAGGCACCCGTTGACGGTCCCGGTCGGGCCGTTGCACGTGCCGGTCCGGTCGAAGAACGCGAGGATGTCTCGTGGGCGAGACGCCGCGTGTCCGTCCCGCGCGAGAGCGCCCGGCTACCGCATCCCCGGCACCACGGGTCCGGCTCGGCGACGCGGCACTCGATCACCGCGCGATCCGGCTCGAGCAGCTGACCGACGGCCACAAGACCGAGCTCGTCGAGGTGTCAGAAGACGGTCAGGTCGGGGGGCGCGAAGGTAGCGTGGTGCACGTCGAGGTCTTCCGGCGGATGGTCAGTGTGAGAACTTCCATCATCGGAAGGCCTCGACTTTCATCCGGCGACCGACGCGCTCAGCCACCCACCCCCTCAACTGCGACACTCCTATTGACTTGCTGTCAAGCGGCGGTCGTTTGGCGTCGAGGCTGCAGCGTCTGGACGATGAGTGGATAGAGCTGCCGAACGAGATA